>JBAXZS010000005.1:0-29434 GCA_041670175.1 Sphaerochaetaceae bacterium
GAATAGGCCGTGGCGATGCCGATCCCGCACTTCTCGGAAAGCGACTGCAGCGTGTCGCCGCAGAGCATCCCCTCCAGAAACACCGCCCACATGTCGTCAGCCTTCGAATGCGACCTCATTTTCCCGGTCGTCTCGCCGAAATAGGTGTGGCAGTGCCTGCAGAAATACCGCTTCCTGCCTCCGGACGAGCCGTTCTTCTTCACCATGGGGGATCCGCATATCGGGCAGACGGGCCTTCCGTCACCGTTTCCCGCGCTTTTCGCCTCCGGGGCATTCAGCCGCATCTCCGCAGAGTCCTTCCTTGGGGAAAGGCCGTTCTCTCCGATGAGTGTGTTCACGATGTCGATGACACCGGGAATGTCATCCTCACCGGCCAATGCGTCAATCATGTTCTGGTATATCTCCAAGGCTTTCCGCCTCTTCTCTTCGTCTTCCATATCTCTATTTTACCACCCCTTTTGGTGGTTGTACATATCAGGACACTTTATACTTCGAAAAAAGCCTTAGATAATCTCATCCTATCATGGTTATGAAAATCAGAAAAGAAAAATCGCTGGATTTCCTTTTATTGTATTTGGTTCATATTTGGTAAATAAATTATTAATTATTGCAATATATTACAGAAATTTATAAATTATTTGCGTAATACATATATTTATCTTGCAAGATTTCCAGTAAATGGTACACTTGATTCGGGAGGGCTTTGCCATGATTTCTCGTCGTTCTTTTGAAAAGGTCATTGCGGTTGCTTCTTCAAGAAGCCAAGCGGATTTATGTATCTCCAATGCGAAAATATTGGATGTGTTCAATAAAGAATGGTTTGATGGGGATTTGCTGATTGCTGAAGGATATATCGCTGGCTTCGCCAAGATGGGGGAGGGTAAGGCAAAATGCATTGTCGATGCCCAGGGCCGGTATCTTGTCCCTGGGTTTATTGACAGCCATGTGCATATCGAGTCCTCCTATCTTTCCCCGACGGAGTTCTCCAATCTGGTTCTTCCTTACGGAACCACTTCCGTGGTCGCTGACCCTCATGAGATTTGTAATGTGTGTGGTCTTGATGGCCTTAGGTACATGCTCAAGGCATCCGAGCACACTCCTTTGTCGGTGAACCTGATGATTCCTTCCTGTGTTCCTGCAACTGAGTTTGAACATGCAGGAGCTACTTTGCTTGCCAAGGATATTAAGACGATGTTTGGCAAGGATAGGATACTTGGTCTTGGGGAGATGATGAATTATGTAGGGGTCGTCCACGGTGTCCCTTTTGTACTGGATAAGATTTGGGAGGCAAAACTCGCGAACCTTCCCATTGATGGGCATAGCCCTGTGATTAGCGGTAGCGAGCTTGATGCCTATTGTGCCAGTGGAATTAGGACTGACCATGAATGTGCGACCCCTCAGGAATTGAAGGATAGGATTCGCCGGGGTATGTATGTGATGCTTCGTCAGGGTTCCGCATGTCGCAACTTGCTTGCGTTGCTTGACGGGGTGAATAGGGCGAATAGCCAGCGTTGCCTTTTCTGCACTGATGACAGGCAGCCCAAGACGACATTGGAGGAAGGGCATATCAATAACAATGTACGGCTGGCTGTCCACTCTGGCATGCCAGCTATCGAGGCCCTTTGCATTGCTTCGCTCAACAGCAGTGATTGTTATCATATGGATGATCGCGGGGCCATCGCGCCAGGACGACGTGCTGATTTTCTGTTATTGGATGATCTTTCCACGTTCAAGCCCGAAAGCGTGTATGTGCAAGGCAAGCTGGTAGCCCAGGGAGGAAAGATCCTGTCTTTATCGGCTCATGTCGAAGCAAAAAATGTAAGTGGCAAGATGAATGTGAAGGATTTTAGCGCAAAACGTCTTTCCTTGCATCTTTCAAGTGATAATGTGCGTGTCATCGATATTATTGCCGGTGGCGTGGTTACTGGCAAGGGGGAAGCCGTTGTCAAGGTGGAGAATGGATTATGGGTGCATGATCCAAGCCAGGACATTTTGAAAATCGCAGTGGTTGAACGTCATCATGGAACAGGAAATGTGGGGCTTGCCCTGCTTCGTGGCTATGGTTTGAAACATGGTTCTATAGCCACTTCCGTTGCCCATGATTCTCACAATATCATTGTCGTGGGAGACAATGACAGTGATATGGAGACCGCGGTCAATGATCTCATCTGTCTTGGTGGCGGTATGACAGTCGTTCGTGAAGGGAAGGTGATAGATCATCTTGCGTTGCCAATTGCCGGCTTGATGACCGATCTGGATGCCTTTTCCGTCAGTGACAAGCTTTCCAAGCTTCATGAGCTGGCCCATGAGAACCTAGGGGTGAGCCCTGATATTGATCCGTATATGACTCTTTGCTTCATGGCTCTTCCAGTCATACCTGACTACAAGGTCACCGACATGGGCTTGTTTGATGTCTCCCAGTTCAAGCTGGTTGACCTGGAGCTCCCAAAGCGTCATTGATTCCCTCTCTTGCTTGCTTTGCCCTTTCTCGGTAATGTTACATAGTATGACCATAAGGGAACAGATACATAAGGTGAAAGAGCAAAGCAGGAAGTTGTCCACAAGCGACGACGGGCAGCGGAGAGAACTTCTTGGTCTTATCGCAGAGGGACTGGTACGAGACTGGCCTTTGATTCAGAGCGCTAATGAACAGGATTGCCAAAGAGCCATGAAAGAGGGTGAAAGCCAAGCTTTGCTTGGCCGGTTGTCCTTTACCGAGGACAAGAGACGTAGTGTGCTCACTGGTATCACGCAGGTATCCCTTCTTCCCGATCCAAAGGGTCGGGTGTTGGAGAAACGTCTTCTTGATGAAGGGCTGACTCTTAGCAGGGTGAGTGTCCCTCTCGGAGTTATTGGAATGATTTTTGAGGCTCGTCCAGATGCCTTGGTCCAGATAGTCTCCCTTTGTGTGAAAAGTGGCAATGCCATCATTCTCAAAGGAGGTGCGGAAGCATTGCTGACCAACCGGGCTCTTGTTTCTTCCATTGCAAGAAGTGCCGGTGCATCCTCCCTGGGCAACGGATGGCTGTTGCTGTTGGAATCCCATGAGGATGTTGAGGAGATGCTTTCCTGCCGCTCTGACATAGACCTGGTCATTCCTCGTGGTTCAAATAAGTTTGTCCAGTATGTGATGGACCATACCAGCATCCCCGTTTTAGGGCATAGCAGTGGTATTTGTCACCTGTATGTTGATAAGGATGCGAACTTGGATATGGCTGTCAATTGTGCCTTTGATGCCAAGACCCAGTATCCAGCCGCCTGTAATGCCATTGAGACCATTCTTGTGCATTCCTCTGTCGCTGCTTCTTTTCTTCCTCTTCTGCAAAAGAAATTCAATGAGAAGAAGGTGGTCATCCATGGAGATGAAAGGGTCTGTTCCTTCATCAGGTGTCTCCCCTACAAGGAAGGTGATTGGGGCAAGGAATACCTGGCCCTTGAATGCAATGTCCATATTGTCGATTCCTACCAGATGGCCGTCGATCATATCGCAACATATGGATCCCACCATACGGATGCCATCATCACTGATAATGACGCTACCGCAAAGGCTTTCCTTATGGATGTTGATTCCGCGGATGTGTTTGTCAATTGCAGCACACGGTTTGCCGATGGGTACCGCTTCGGGCTTGGTGCCGAAGTAGGAATCAGCACCAGCAAGATTCATGCCCGTGGTCCTGTCGGACTTTCCGGGCTGATGAGCAGTAAGTGGTTGTTGTACGGAAAAGGAAATGTGGTCTCGTCGTATGTGGGGGATCATGCCAAGACCTTCATACATAAGGATTTGTTATGAGTAGGGACTTCTCAAAAGTCAAGCGGATAGTGGTGAAGGTCGGAACCAATTTGCTTTCCGCTAAAGATGGGATTGATTTATTGCGAATCGAGAATATCGTCACCCAGATAGCCAACCTGAGGCAGGAAGGATACCATATGCTTCTTGTCACCTCAGGTGCCATTGGCATGGGGGCGAAGGAATTGAGGCTCATGGATGCGGTCAAACAGGTCTCCATGCGTCAGGCTTGTGCTTCCATAGGCCAACCTATCTTGATGGATAGCTATCGCCAGTCGTTCTCAAAACATGGTATCATCTGCTCTCAGATACTTCTGACCCGTAAGGATATGAACAATCGTACAACCTATGTGAATTTACGCAACAGTGTGTTCACCTTGCTGGAACTTGGAGTGGTCCCTGTCTTCAATGAGAACGATGTGGTCAGTACGGCTGAGATAGGCTCGGCCTTTGGGGATAATGATCGAATGAGTGCTATGGTTGCTTCCAAGATAGATGCGGATCTTCTTGTCATTCTCAGTGATATAGAGGGTCTTTATACAGCAGATCCCAAGAAGGACCCCACAGCAAAACTGCTCTCTGACATACCTTCTCTTGACGAGAAGACCTTCTCCTATGCGGGGGATGCCGGGAGTAAGTTCGCAACCGGTGGGATGAAGACCAAGCTTCTGGCAGCCAGGATTGCCACAATTGCTGGTTGTGGCACCGTCATTGCAAGTGGATATGTAAAGGGATCCCTGGAAAGGATTGTGAAAGGAGAGGAACTGGGGTCGTTTATTCATCCCCGGAAGCGATTGTCACAGAAAGAGCGGTGGATACTGAACAATTCCCATCAGGGCTCGATTGTCGTTGACGATGGTGCCCGGAAGGCGCTTTATTCCCATAAGAGCCTTTTACCCAAGGGGGTCCTTTCTGTTCAGGGGGATTTTGGCAGTGGTGATGTTATTCAGGTCGTTTCCTCTTCAGGGAAGGTTTTTGCGAAAGCCGTCCCTTATTACAACAGCACCGAGATCGCATCAATAGCCGGACATTCCAGTCTTGAGATTGATGCGTTGCTGGGTACAGGGCACAAAGACGTCATCTTCCGTCCTGAGGACCTTGTGCTTCTTGATGATAGCATGGGCTCATTGTAGCGCAAAAGGACTGTTTTCTTTGTGAAGGCCACGTGGCTTGCTCAAGGGGGATTCTCTTCAAATTGATGCTTGGGAATAACTACTTCATTTCCTTGTGATTGCGAGAGAGGAAAGATTTGCTTGTCATGAAAATGGTTTTGTGTATACTGAAGTCAAGATTACAAGAGGTTTGTTCGGCGCATGTTGAATAATTATCGCATCTATCGAAGCAGACAAGATCTGGAGCAGAGGATTCGTACCTTGCATGATAATCCTTTGCTTGCCGTGGGGCTATTGGATGTCTCCACGGCTAAGAGGCTGGAGGAGACCCTCTCTTGGTATGTCCAGAACCTTGGCTATGCGATACATGTGATTACCCAGAATGACAAGGTCGACATCCACCTCATGCAGGAGAAGTTTCCTTCGGTGACATTCATCTTGTTCACCAGCGAGGCTTTCAGTGGAGAGAAAATAAATGTATTTGCGAATGAGTGCAAGACCAATTATTTTTTAGTGGTCCGTACCGATTGCGACCTGATCCGTTTTGACGGGTTGAAACTCTTTGCCCTTTTGGACCGGAAGGACCATCCGTCGATGGTTTGCCCCGTGCTGGCGAATTCAGCGCGGGAAATTGTCCCTTGTGTCCGCATTCCCAAGCTTGAGAAACAGAGCATCCTCTGCGGGTGTAGTTTTCCCAACATGCTGGACGATACCAAGGTGGACACCTTGTATCCCGTAATGGGATTAGGATTGTATGATAGGGCCTTGTTCCAGAGACTTCGTGGATATGATGAGCAGATACATAGCGAGTATTGGCAGGTTCTCGATTGGGGTATTCGCTGCTGGCTTCTTGGATATCCTTTGTATTTGACTCAGGCCTTGTTGGTGCAGTTTCCCACCCGCCTTTCTCTTATTGAGGACCTTACCGAGGTTGAAGGCTATAAGCGTTGCTGTACCAAGGCCTTGACAGTGGTTCAGGTTAATGGGAAGAATGTTGCACGGAAAATCAAAAAGGATTACGACCGGGATGCGATGAGACAAGAGGTGAAAAGCAGGCTTCTCTGGCTGCAGAAACAAGATTATCGACACTTGGTATCCTTCTGGGTTGAAAGCGAGGAATCCTTGTGAGACGTCTTTTTCTTCTTGTTTCATTACTTTTTTTAGCAATTGGTTCCGTCTTTTGCATTACGAATCCCTTTTCCTATCCAGTTAAGACAGTCATTGTCGATGCAGGACACGGGGGTAAGGATCCAGGAACCTCCTATGCTTGGAGTTTTGCAGGTGGAACCATTTATGAGAAAGAGTACACCTTGGACATCGCTTTGAGAGTGAAGGCCCTTTTGGAAGTGGCCCATAGCGATTGGAATATCATACTGACCAGGAATAGCGATTCCTATATTAGCCTTGCCGATCGTTGTGCTATCGCCTACGGCATTCCTCTTGAGAAGAAAAGCAGTGCGGTCTTTGTCTCCATCCATGTCAATAGCGCACCAAACAACCAAGCAGAGGGTTATGAGATCCTTACCAAAATGCAAGGACATAGAGTGACATTGCTTGATGAACTCACCCCGAGGACGAACATCAGTCTTCTGGCTGGCTTCGGAGAGAATGAACTGAACGAGATGCTCAATGAACGGAACAGCATCATAGCGAGCACCTTCGGGAAGGTGCTTCAAGAAAAAATGCCATTGATGCACAACAGGGGAGTGAAGGAACAGAACATCCAGGTGCTCAACGCCTCAAGGGTCCCTGCGGTCTTGGTGGAGGTTTGTTTCATCACCAACGAGGTGGATGCAAAAAACCTTATCACCGCGACCTGGAGACAGAGCATGGCTAACGCCATAGCAACGGCCATTGAGACTTTATGACTCGGTTTTCTGGCTTTTGTGTCTTTGCTCGACAAGAAGCTGCATTTTCAGTTTCTTGAGTTTTGCCGTCAGGCTCACTTTGTAGATATGAGGATTGATGAGTCTTTTGAACGAGGGATGGAGACATTCCAGATTCCTTGCAACATTTGCCTGTATCTGCACAAGCGAGGGCTTGGGATTGACGCGTTTGCCTTTCTCCATTTGCTTGACCAGCATAGGTATGCAGAATTCATAGGAAGAAGGGCCCATCTCAAAGAAATCGCCTTCAGCAAAAGGATGGTAGAAGATATGCTTTGTCCCGCTTTTGATTTTCTCATCATCGAGACTTATCAAGTCCGCAAGGGCATTCCCATCCTTATCTGTAAAACGATACACCTGCTTGATACCTGGATTTGTAGTCTTTTCAAAGCTGTTGGATATCTTCATGGTAGGGACGATTTTCCCATTTTCCTCTTTTGCCGCCAACTTATAGACCCCGTTGAGGGAACTTTGGTCCCCTCCTGTGACCAGATTGGTCCCGATTCCCCAACTGTCGATGGGTACCTTGTCATGAACCAGTGTCTGGATAATCTCCTCTGTTAGGTCATTGGAGATGCAGATTGTTGCATCGGTAAGCCCCGCGTCATCAAGCTTCTTGCGAATGACACGTGGCAGGTAGGACAGGTCTCCGCTATCAATACGGACCCCTATCTTTCTCCCAAGTTTTTTTTGTTCCAAGCCTACGGTGATGGCATTGTCGATACCCGACCCCAAGGTGTCATAGGTATCGATCAGAAGGATGGCATTCTCGGGATAGAGTTTGGCGAACAGACGAAAGCTTTCCAATTCATTATCAAATCCCATAACCCAGCTATGGGCCATGGTCCCCCCTACAGGAATACCATACTTCTTGCCTGCAAGGGTGTTGCTGGTCATCCGGCACCCTCCAATGAAGGCCGCCCGGGAAGCGGAAAGCGCCCCATCCTCACCTTGGGCGCGCCTGAGACCAAACTCCATAATCAGACCTTGCTCGCTGGAAAGCACCATGCGGGAAGCCTTGGTGGCGATAAGGGTCTGAAAATTAAGATTGTTCAAAAGCAGGCCCTCGATGAGCTGGGCCTCAATAAGCGTGGTGTGCACGCGAACCAGAGGCTCGCCTGGGAATATTACAGAGCCCTCGTTGAAGGCATAGATGTCTCCGCAAAAATGATATTCCCGCAGATATTGCAAGAACGGTTCCGTGAATTTGCCCAGGCTCCTTAAATATTCAATGTCCTCGGCGTCAAAAGAAAGATTCTCCAATTTGTCAATCAACTCGTTAAGACCAGCAAAAATTGCATACCCACTGTTGAAGGGATTATTCCTGTAGAACATATCGAAAACCACTTGAGGATTGTGATTGTTTGAGAAATATCCCTGCATCATGGTCAATTCATAAAAATCAGTTGTCAAAGCGCTAACATACATGTCTTTTCCCCTTGAATCATTATTTCGCTGGAATTACATCGAAACCAGTGAGTGGGACCAATATCTTAGGAATGGTGATAGAACCATCTTTTTGCTGATAGTTCTCCAACACTGCGACCATGGTCCGGGACAAGGCGACAGCCGTTCCATTGAGCATGTGGACAAACTTCAGCTTCCCGTCGTCATCTCGATAACGGATACCAAGGCTTCTTGCTTGGTAATCGGTGCAATTGCTGGTGGAGGTTACCTCCCCGTACTCACCATTGTCACCACGGCCAGGCATCCAGGCCTCGATGTCGAACTTGCGATATGCAGGGGCGCCTAGGTCCCCTGTGCAAGTATCCACGATACGATACGCAAGGCCAAGACCTTGGTAAATCTCCTCCTCGATGCTCAAGAGGAAATCATGGTATTTGTCAGAATCCTCCGGCAGGCAGTAGATGAACATCTCCAGCTTAGAGAATTGGTGTACTCGGTATAATCCCTTGGAATACTGGCCTGCGCCACCTGCCTCTCGACGAAAACAATGGGAAAGGCCTGTCATCTTGATGGGAAGCTTGCTTTTGTCGAGAATCTGGTTGGCGTAATACCCACCAAGGGTTATTTCCGCGGTTCCCACCAAACAGGTATCGGTCCCTTCAATCGTGTAGATGTTGCTTTCGGCGCCACGGGGATTGAATCCGATGCCATTGAGAATCTCTTCCTTGGCCACATCAGGAGTGATGAACGGAGTGAATCCATGCTTCAGTACGATGTCCATTGCATACCGCTCCAGGGCCATCTGGAGGATGACAGCCTGGTTCTTTAAATAATAGAACTTGGCACCACTGACCCGGGTGGCGCTGTCAAAGTCAATCAAATCGAGTCTTTCACCAAGCTGGACATGGTCCAGGGCCTTGAAATCGAAATGAGGAATCTCGCCGACGAACTTGACAGCCGTGCTGTCCTTGTCCTCCTTGCCAATGGGGGCCTTGGGGTTGCAATAGTTCGGGATGGTTCGGGCCGTGTTCTGGAATTCAGCTTCCAGTTCCACTTCCTCTTTCTCAATCTCAGCGATCTTTGACTTGAGTGTTTTGCCTTCCTCTATCAAGCTGGAACGAGTTTTCTCATCAAGCTTCGTCTTCATCTTTTCTGCATTGTCATTGCGCAGGGCCCTCAGGTTATCAGACTGTTGCATCAAGGCCGACCGTTTATCCATAAGAGCGATGATGGCATCAAGGTCGACCTTCATATTTCGGTCCCTGATGTTTTTGGCAATCTCGTCATGTCTGGTTTTCAGTTCCTTCAAGTCAATCATTTCTTCGTCCTTCTTACATTCTTTTTGTTTTTTCAGCTGCCTGGCAGACAGCCTCGATAACTGCATGATCAAATGAATTTCTTGCCAAGGCCTCGACACCTTCGATAGTGGAGCCTCCGGCCGAGCAGACCCCTGTGAGTAAATCAACAGGATTCCTATTTGTCAGTTTCTGTAGCGTCGTAGCGCTTTCCAGCGTATCCACGGCTATCTGTAAGGAACGTGGATACGGAATCCCTTCCTTGCAACCGCCAAGGGCCATCGCATGGAGGAATTCGAACACATAGGCTATACCACTTCCGCTGAGACCGATGAAAGCCGCCATCTGGCTTTCCGGAAGGATGAAGGCCGAGCCAAAGAGGGAGGCTATGTCCATGGCCTTTGCACGTAAATCCTCACAACACAACGTCTCAAAGCAAACCGCAGTGACGCTTTTCTTTACCTTCGCCGCGATGTTCGGCATGAAACGCACCACATTTTTGGTTCCTAATTGCCCCGTCAGGGTTTCGAGGGAGACACCAGCAGCTATACTTATCCATTCTTTGTTCTGTATCGTATGCAACTGTTGATAAAGGGCAGGGAGCACCTGCGGTTTGAGTGCAAGGATGATGATGTCACTTTTTTCAAGCAACCGGTCCAATGAAAGAAAATGCGCTCCGCTTTGTTGTACTTTTGCTTCACTGTGGTCTGTGGCAAAGACTTCATAGGAAGGATTCCCCACCAAAGCAGAAGCGATGGAAGATCCCATATTGCCACAACCAATTATTCCAATGCTTACCATTCTCAGGCCCCCCAATCAAAGGTATGGTCATATCTTTGTAACAAAGCAAAATCATGTTGGCGAAGATACTCATAGGCGGCGATTGCCGCACTATTGGAGAGATTCAGACTTCGTGCCTGCTCAATCATCGGAATACGGATGCAACTTTCTTTCTTCATCCTGATGAGCGACTCGTCCAAGCCAACACTTTCCCTACCAAAAATCAAGTAGGTTTCCTCAGGATAAGTGACCTCACAGTAACATATCCGAGCTTTCTTTGTGAAGAAAAAAAGGTTGTCCTCTTGATGCTGATCGAAGAAATCCTTGTTGTTTTGATACTCTTTGACCTTTACAAGATGCCAGTAATCCATTCCAGCCCGCTTCAAGTAACGATCCGAAAGACTGTAGCCAAGAGGATGGACAAGATGGAGCGTGGCTCCAACTGCCGCACAAGTCCTGGCTATGTTGCCGGTGTTTTGAGGTATCTCTGGCTGAAACAGCACAATATGTAAAGACATCCGCACTCCTTCGGCCATAGTGTAATCAGATATGTTCTCTTTGTATATCGCCATTGTTGAAAACTTCCTGCTCTTCTGGTATGTTTTTCTCCATGACAAGGAGCGAGTGCTCATGGAGTTTCTCAAAGCTTTATTCCTTGGAATAATCCAGGGCATCACCGAATGGCTGCCGGTAAGCTCGACCGGCCATATGCTTTTGTTTGATGAATTGTTCACTTTGCGTGTTTCCGAGCAATGCAGGGAACTGTTCATGGTGCTGGTCCAGCTAGGGTCCATCCTTGCTGTTATCATCCTGTATTGGCATTTGCTCAATCCGTTCTCCCCTACAAAGAGCCATAAAGAAAAACAGCAGACCTGGAACCTCTGGATTAAGGTGCTGGTGGCTTCTATCCCCGCAGGAATCGTGGGTGTTCTCTTTGATCGCCAAGTGGACAAATATCTGTATCATTGGCAGGTAATCGTTTGTGCTCTTTTTCTTTATGGGGTGCTTTATATCGTTCTGGAGAAGAAGAACAGGGAAAACGGTAAAATCGAGCGTGTCAGGTCCTTGTCACAAATAAATTACAAGGATGCGATAACCATCGGATTTTTTCAGATGCTTGCTTTGGTACCTGGTACCAGTCGTAGCGGATCAACAATCCTTGGGGCTATCATCATAGGGCTGAATCGCCAGGTGGCATCGCAATTCTCATTTTTCATGGCTATCCCTGTCATGGTGGGGGCATCTCTTGTCAAACTGCTTAAGCTTGGCTTTTCACTGAGCCTTTTTGAGTATCTCCTGCTCGCGGTGGGGTTCCTCTCCGCTTTCCTGGTCTCGCTTCTGGTGATCAAGGCCCTGCTGAACTATGTGCGTAATCACGATTTCTCAGTCTTTGGATGGTATCGTATCGTCCTTTCTTTTGTAGTGACCGTTTTCTTTCTTGTCAGTGGACGCTAAGGTTGCGGCCTTGAATACCTCAAGGCCCTTTTTCTGCATTGTGAGGACGGCCTCCTCCAGTTTTCTTTTCTTTTCGTTTTGTTCCGAGAAAAGTTCCTGCTGTATCGGCATCGTCCCCAAATACAGGTTCCCCATGGACAGCCCCAAAAGCCTGACAGGGGTTCCTTCCTTCCATTTTGAGAACAAAAGTTGCTTAGCTATCTCGTAGACTTGGTCCGCACTGTAGATGTTCTCCTTTGGAGTGACTTGTCCTTCGCGGCAACTGAAATCGGGGAAGCGGATTTTCACACCGATGGTCCGCGCTATCTGTCCTTCGTTAAGACAGCGGAACATCAGCTCGTGGCTCATTTGCAGAAGATACTGCAAGAGCGTATCCTCGGTACTCATATCATCAATGAAGGTGATTTCGGTGCTGATACCGTGGTTCTTCCCTTCTCCTTGATAAATGCCCGGATCGATGCCCCTGCATGCATAATGAAGGTACTGCCCCATTGATTGTCCGAACAGGCTTCTCAGGTTCTCCACACTATAGGTCCTCAGTTGCTCGGTTGAAAGGATATGATGGCGTGCCAGTTCTTGACGGGTGACCTTCCCGATGCCCCAGAGCTTATTCAAAGTGACGGCATCTACAAATTTCATTTCATTGCCCGGGGCAACACGGCAAAGCCCATCTGGTTTGTCATAGTCACTGGCCATCTTTGCAATGAATTTGTTTTGGGCTATGCCGACACTGATGGTAAGTCCCGTCTCTTCTTTTACTTTTTGTTTCAACAACAGGGCGGCTTGCCTTGCATTGTCATACAAGCGTTGCATGCCACTCATGTCCAGGAAAGCCTCATCAATGGAAATCTGGATCACCTCGCTGCTGAAGGTGCCAAAGATTCGCATTATCTGCTGGCTGAGCTGGTTGTAGCGTTGCATACGGGGAGGGACAACCACCGCTTGAGGGCAGAGCGTCAGGGCCTGTCCTATAGGCATGGCACTATGCACTCCGAATTTCCGAGCTTCATAACTGGCTGTGGATACGACACTTCGTTTTTCATTTCGCCCGATAATCACACACTTTCCCCTCAGCGAGGGATTGTCCAGGATTTCCACACTGGCGAAGAAAGCGTCCATATCGACATGGAAAAACAGGTTTTTCATCACTTGCAAGGCGGAAGGTAAGTCCGCTTACTCTCCTTTTGAAACGACAGCAATGCATCCTTCAACAGGAAGGACACCACCTCTTCTAAGCTGTATCCAAGGCTTTGGATCAAGGCAGGATAGTGGCTGTTTTCCGTCATACCTGGCAGAGTATTGACCTCGTTGAGCCATATCCGCCCCTGTTGATAGAAGAAATCAACACGGGCATACCCATTGCATTTCACAGCTTGAAAAGCCCTGATTGCATAGTCTTTGATCTTTTGTTTGTCGGCAGGAGGTAGGGAACAGGGGCATTCCATGTGATCCGCATCGGCCTTTCCATATTTATGCTCATAGGAAAGGAACAAAACCTGGTTGTTGGCAGGGTCTATGACCAGACCAGGTTCCGAGACCCTCAATCCTTCGTAGGGAACTTCCAGAAGGGCGCATTCGATTTCAGATACAGGACGGATCAGGCTTTGGATAAGCACCCGCTGTGCATAGTTTCGTGCACGAGTTATCGCCTCGTTTAATTGTTCTTCGTCAGGAGAGGGCAGGGCTGTTACTCCAATGGAGGAGCCTCCATCCTCAGGTTTGACGAAGAGTGACCTGCCACAGGCCTTTTGCGCTTGCGCAAGTAAGGAGATGTAATCTTCAGCAGTGTCGTCGACAACATAGGTGGGAACCACAGGGATGTCATTTTGCGCAAATACTTGTTGGGCGATGGCTTTGAACATCATCACACTTGAGCTGAGGGTGTCGCATCCACACAAAGGTATGCGTGCCAGTGAGCAAAGCCCCTGAAGCTGTCCATCCTCCCCTCCATGTCCATGGGTTACAGGAAAAGCCACTTCTATGGGCAGTTTGGTGTTCTGGAAGAAGAAACCCTCACCACAACGGACGACTATTTCCTTATCGGTCTTTATCAGTTCACAAGGTGTTGCATCCTCCTGCAGATACCAGTGTCCTTCCAAGGTTATTGCTATTGGATACACCTTGTGCCCGAGTTTCCTGAGCACCCCATAAATTGTTTGGGCGCTGTGGACCGAGACAACATGCTCACTGGATCTTCCCCCGTATAATAATGCTACTTGCATTGTTCAAACTCCTTCATCGCTGAAAGTACTTCCTGGGTTTCGTTCCAAGGATACTTGACTCCTTGCTTCTCAATGGTATGCTCATGTCCTTTTCCAAGGAACAAGAGGATGTCTCCTTGTCTTGAGAGGGAAAAAAGCGTATGTATTGCCTCTTTGCGAGAGGGTACTTGGTATATCGGGATATTCCTTGACAAACCACTTATGAGATCCTGGTTGATTTTTTGAGGATCCTCAAACCTGGGATCCTCGTCTGTTAGCACAAGAATGTCGCAATACCTGCTGGCAATCATTCCCATGGGCTTGCGCTTGCTGGTATCCCTTTCCCCCGCGCAACCGAAGAGAGCAAGCATACGGCCTTTGCCGGACAAGGGCCCCATCAATTGCTGGTAGGCGTCCGCGGTATGGGCGAAGTCAATGAGGATGCGCCTCCCCAACCTGTTGGGAATTTCATGCATGCGTCCTTCAACAGGAGAAAGAGTGCCCAGGTATGGAAGTAGCGAGGAGACAGGACAGTCGCAAATCGCACCGCAGGCCAAGGTCGCAAGCAAGGCGTTGCTTGCCAGCACAGGAAGCAGCACATTGATAGGGTAATACTTGTCTCCTGAGAGGACTTGCAGTGTCCTGCCGTCATCACAGAAAGAGATGGTCGCTTCCAGGTCGGTATGGAGGATCAGGCTTGTGCAATCCTTTGGCAGGACAGAGAGAAATTCCTGCAGGTGCCAATTATCCGTCGTACTGATGAATACTCCTCCTTTCTTCAGATGACGCACAAGATTGCATTTTGCATCAACATATGCTTCGATGCTTTTATGAAACTCAAGGTGTTCGCTGGTTACATTGGTTACAATTGCAATATCATATTCAATGGAATTAAGCCTGTCATATTGCCGACTGAGAGCATGACTTGTGCATTCCAGGACTACATATGTCAAACCGTTGGATACACAACGGGAAAGGAATTGTTGCATCTGATCGGCTTCTGGAGTACTCTGCCTGTAGGGGCTGAACTGTTTTGAGGAGCCATCGTCCATGTAGACTGTGCCGAGCAACCCGCTATGGATTCCCTTTTTTGCCAACAATTGCTGGAGATAGTCGCACGTGGTGCTTTTCCCATCGGTTCCCGTAACTCCTATGATGGTAAGTTTTCTTGAAGGATAATCGTAGAAAGCAGCACACATCTTTGCAAATAAGGACCGGCTGTTCTCGGAGACGACATAGCTGATAGTGTGTACATGCTCGGGGATCTTCCTTTCCGTCACAATGACAACTGCGCCATTAGATATCGCTTGTCCTATGTGGTCTGTCCCCTGAGAATGGAGACCCTCAAAGGCAAAGAAAATATATCCCGGTTTACAATTTCGCCCATCATAGGCAAGACCTTCGATGGTGCAGTCAGGTATTCCCTCTGTATTGAGGGCGCAAGCTTGAAGCAACTCATGTAGTTTTCTCACGTTGATTATGCTATCATTTGTTGGTGTTTTTTGCTATGCTGGACAGCATGAAAACGTTGACCTATATTCCTCATGGTGTTTGTGCACGTAAGATTACGGTGACCATGGATGATAACCAAATAATTGAAGATGTCCAGTTTGAGGGTGGTTGCGATGGCAACCACACAGGTATTGAGCGCCTGGCCAAAGGCCACAGCGCCCAAGAAGTCGCCCGGCTTTTGGAAGGGGTGACCTGTGGTGGGAGACCCACAAGTTGTCCTGACCAGTTGGCCCGGGCGCTAAGGGAAGCCCTTTGAAGCGAATAGGATTATTGGTATTTCTCTCATTGTCCTTTTATTCTCTTTACGGCGGTGCGATTGATGCGCAAAGCATTGAAAGCCTTGGCATGGGCAATGTTTCTCTTGCATTTTCTTCGTCCTACAGCAATGTGTTTGCCAATCCTGCGGTCTTGCCCAGAATTCCAGAGAATCGCGCCCGTTTCTTTGTCTCTGTTGGCACTCAGGATTATTTTGGTGCTAAAATCATCAACAATCCAATCTCAAACTCCCTTATATCCTTTTGTGGGAGTAATCTTGCGTTTACCATTGAGATTCAGAACACTCTCAAGAACAAGGTGTCCGTCACGGGTGGTGATACCTACGACTCGATTAATGCGACCCGTCTGCAACTGGATTGGGGTTACTCCATCAAAAAATTCTCGTTTGGTGCGAGTATCAAGGCGACCACCTTCATGACCCGGTCCCCCGTGCTTATTTCCGATGGGCAGCGTGTCTTGGATTATATTGTGGAGAGTCTGTTCAAACGATATGAATCGATGAACGGCTCGACAACGCTAAGCGCGGGAGTGGGAATCTTATACGATGAGGGATGGCTGAAGGTGGCAGTGGTAAGCTCAAAATTCGCTTACGCCTCCACTGATGGTACGATGAGTTTCAGTTTTCTGGAGCTTTACAAGTCCTTTGGTTTTGGGCTCTCTCTTTCCAGCCCGACTTTCAACAGGGAAAGCCAACTGAATTTTTTCAAGGTCGAGGCCTCTGCCGAGATTGTCAATGCAGGAAGCAGCACTCTCGCTGAGTTCAGGTCCGGGCTTGCCCTGAAGTTCCAGTTGCTTCCTGAATATAGCGTAACCTTAAGAACCGGTTACAGGGAACCCAAAAACGGGAATATACTTGCATTCAACATCGACAACGGGTATCATACAATGGGGTTGGGGATTGCGCTCAACAATTTTTCCATTGATTGTGCTGTCCAGGTTCCTGTTGCCGTCTACAAAGGTACGGAAACCTTTTCCTCCGTTCCCTTTATTGTTTCTTTCAGTTATGGTCAGTGACAGGACTTTTTCAGGGAATGAACTTGACACCATAAACTGCTATCCTGTATAGTCTCAAAGGTTAGATTGTTATAAATTTTAAGGAGATATAATAATGTCCAAAGCACATAGAGGGAGTGGAATACGCAAGACTCCGAATTCCGGACGTGGAACTTGTCCGATTTGCAAGCGTACTGGTATCAAGTTGCTGTATGAGCAGACCGTAGAAGGTACCAAGGTTAATGTTTGTAAGACCTGTGATGCCACCATCAAGAACGCCGCAGCTAAGGCTGCAAAGTCTGCGAAGGCCGCTGTTGCTCCTGCTCCTGCTGCTGAATAAGCGGTTTCTTGTGTTGTAGAGGACTCTCTGCGTTTTCAGAGAGTCTTTTTTATTTCTAGGAGGTTCCTTTGCCGAAGTATTTCCTTGTTGGTATCAAAGGGACCGGAATGTCCAGTTTGGCGGTGCTCCTTAAGCAGTTGGGGGAGGATGTTTCCGGTTGTGACAGTGCTGAGGTCTTTTATACTGATGCTCTGCTTGAAGAGAACCATATCAATTTTTCTATTGGTTTCGAAGTTTCTCTTTTGCCTGCTGATTGCCAAATTGTCATCCATAGCAGCGTCTATAGTCGTACTCTTCCAATCCTGCAACGGGCTTTTGATGAGAAAAAACAACTTTATACTTATGTGGAGTTCCTTTCCTTTCTTTCCCACCGGAGTGAAAGTTATGTAGTGTGCGGCTCTCATGGGAAAACCACTGCCTGCGCCACCACAGGATATCTTCTTAGCCGGGGTAAACGTACAAAGTATCCTTTTTTCTGTATCTATGGTTCTCATTTGACGACAGAGAAGACCTTTCCCTGTCAAGGCAGGGACTATTTTCTTTTGGAAGGTTGCGAATACCAGGACCATTTCCTTTCTTACAAGACCAGGGGGGCCCTGGTGACCAATATTGAATATGACCACCCTGATTATTTTGCCAACGAAGAGGCGGTGTATGAGAGTTTCTGCCGGTTCGTCTCACAAATGGACAAAGGGGGTTTTCTCATCTGCTGTAGTGACAGCCAGTATTCCAAACGACTGGCCCGTTACTGTCAGGAGAGAAGGAATGATCTCCAGGTGCTTACTTATGGGTTCAATGACAAAGGTCCTTTCCGCATTCAGGAGAACAGGATGGATGACAGTTATAGTCTCTCTCTTATTGACAATATCCATTTCACCCTTCCTTTTTATGGTCGTCCTTTGGCGGATGACTTGGTGGGGGCGGCCCTTCTTGCTACAGCCATGTTGCTTGACAGCAAATCGGTCAATTTGTATCTTGATGATGATGTGCTGGTTACCGAGGAGGTCCTGCCTACGGTACTCTCTTCAATGCTTTATGATTTGAAGGGGTATCCTGGAACGGTAGGAAGACTGGAGTCCATCGCCGTGGATGACAAAGTGACGTATATCGATGACTACGCCCATCATCCTTCCCAGATTAAAGCCTCGCTTGAGAGTCTCAGGCTCAAGTATCCCAACCACTCGATACTTGTGGTGTTCTGCCCTCATACGGCCAGCCGCACCAAGGCGTTGTTCAAGGATTTTGTGTCTGCCTTGTCCTTGTGTGATAAAGTGATTATCCAAAGTACTTATGCTTCTGCCCGCAACGATAAAGATGAAGGAAAGGACAGCGCCCTTATGTTGGTGAAGGGACTTCAAGATAGGATGCTAAGGAATTTCAGGAACCAGTGCAGCGCATCGGTTTATGCACAGAGCGAGGAGGAGGCTGTCTCTCTCGCTTCAGCTTGGTTGCTAAGCGGGGACTTGTGTATTACCATGGGTGCGGGGAATAACCGTTTCCTTATAGAAAAAATACGGGAAAAACGAAGGAGTATCCGATGAAAAGTATGACAGGATATGGATCGGCATCGGTCAATACCGAGGCTTTCCAACTTTCCTTGGAGATTAAATCTTATAACAACAGATATCTTGAGATTGAGCATACCATGCCCTATTACTTGTCTCCCTTCGAGATTGAGCTTGACAAAAGGATCGAGGCTGTTTCTAGTCGTGGACATGTGGAATTGACCGTCAGGATTAAGAATCTGGTCACGGATCTTCAGGTTGTGGTGGACAAGAGCGCTGTTGAACGATATAGCGAGGCGTTTGGGCAAATCGCGACCTATAGTAACAAGGCCCTCAAGCCACAGCTTTCCGATTATCTCAGTGCGGAAGGGGTTCTTACCAGTCTTCGTGATTGCAATGATAGTGAACCATATCGCAGACCTCTTTTTGATGCCCTTGATACGGCCTTGTTGCAGTTCGAGCAGTCAAAGACTCGCGAGGGAGAAAGCACCAAGGCGGATCTTGTCCGGCTTGGGAATCAGGTCAAGGAGGGATTGTCCGTCATCCAGCTCCATGCTGGTGAATTGGAGTCTCTGATTAAGAAGAATCTTCGCTCTCGTTTTGAGGAGATGCTGGGCGACAGGAACTATGACGAGAATCGGATTCTTAGCGAGGTGGCGGTTATGCTTGTGCGCTATTCGGTCAATGAGGAGATCAAGCGTCTGGAGACCCATCTAAAAGAATATGATAAATTGCTTGGTTCTGCGGAACCTGTAGGCAAACGTTTGGATTTTTTATGTCAGGAGATGAACAGGGAGATCAACACCATTGGGAGCAAAAGCCAGATTGTGGAGATGAACCTGCAGGTGGTGAGAATGAAGGATGGACTGGAAAACATCCGGGAACAGATAAGGAACATTGAGTAATATGCGTATCGCTATTAGTGGCAAGAGTGGATGTGGCAATACCACGACGACAACATTGGTGAGCCAGGCCCTTGGGTATCCAATGATTAATTTCACCTTTCGTAATCTTGCAAAGGAGAGGGGAATCGAGTTTTGGAAATTTTGCAGGATGGCCGAGCAAAGTGATGAACCGGATAAGGAAGTCGACTCCCGTCAGGTGAGGATGGCCTTGCAAGAGAAGAATTGTGTGCTTGGCAGCCGTTTGGCGATTTGGATGCTTCATGAGGCTGACCTCAAGGTGTATCTGACTGTATCTATCGAGGAGAGGGCAAGAAGGGTATTCGAAAGGGAAGGGGGGACCTTGGAGCAAAGACTTGCGGAGACCAAGGAACGTGATGAGCGGGACAGTGCGCGATATATGAAACTGTATCATATCGATAATAATGATTCCAGCGTTGCCGATTTGGTCATTGATGCGACAGAGCTGAGCGCTCAGCAAGTGTCAGAGATTATTATTGCAAAAGCAAAAGGAAAAATTGTATAATATCGTAAAAGTGCGGGTTGCTTCTGAGCACTATACATCTTTTCTGTTTTCTACTACAATCAATAGGTTGTATTAGTTTGATGTGTCGGAAAGACACAAGGAGATTCTACGGTGAGCATTCCATTGAACAGCTTGATTGATTACAAGGGCAACATCTACCAGCTTACCTGTGCTGCGATTAAAGAAGCTAATATCCTTAGCGAACCTGGTTGCGGTGGCAAGGAAATTGAAGAGAGGAACGAGAAAATTGTTAGCGTCGTTCTTACCAAAGCTTTGAATGGTGAAATCCACTTTACTCCAGCTGAAGAAAAGTAACCCGTTCTCAAAGCTGGTTTTTCTTTTCGGTCCTACTGGAGTCGGAAAAACAGAGTTTCTCTTATCCTTAGACAGTTCAAAATTCTCGGTTATCAACGCTGATTCGATACAAGTCTACAAAGGGCTTGATATCGGGTCGGCAAAGGCGTCTCTTGAGATACGGAATAAGATTCCCCATTATCTTATTGACGTTGAAGAACCTCGGAACCAATTTTCTGTAGCTCGGTTCATCGAACTGGCTGATAAGGCTTGCATTGAGATAGCAAACGAGGGAAGGGTTCCTGTGCTTTGCGGAGGGACCGCATATTATTTCAAGCATTTTTTGTATGGTCTGTCGGAAGCTCCTGCAAGTGATCCAGCGATACGAGCGGAAGTAGAACGGGACACCAAGGAAAAAGGGCTGGCTTGGGCCTACGAGAAATTGGGAAAGGTTGATCCTGTTTCCTACAGGCGCATACATTGTCAGGATACCTACAGGATTACCAGGGCTTTGGAAGTGTATCGTGCATGCGGGAAACCCTTGAGTTCTTTTGCGCCATCAAATCAGGCGAGATATCAGATGAAACCATTGGTGATCGGTTTGACCCGTGACACTGCTGAGCTTGATAATCGCATAAGGGTGCGTGTGGAGCAGATGTTCGATGAAGGACTCATTGAAGAGGTGCGTACTTTGCTGAAATCGGGAGCGCAAGCTACATGGCCAGGGCTTCAAGGCATCGGCTACAGGGAGTTCTTTGAGGCAAGGGAAAGCGGGGAATGTAGCATTGAGACCATTAAGGCCTCCATAGTACGGAACAGCAGGCTGTATGCAAAACGGCAAATGACCTTTTTTAAGAGCTTCACCTCTGTGACGTGGATTGGTCCTGATCTGTTTCCCGTTTTTGAGAAAGAATTGTCTTTGTATTTGGATACGTAGGTATCTCTTTACATTGTACAAAGGCATAACTCATGTTCTCTATCTTGTGAATCAGACGCCATCCATGTTTGTCAGTTATGAAGGTAAATCGTTGGGTCTGGGTATACTGGTACACGAGTACATGCCCTTCTGAGGCTTTTTTCTCCTCGCTGTTTTCCTCATAGGCATAAGGGGAGTAGATGGTGCTGCTGGCATCATACACTCCTGTATCGACCTGCTTGATCGAGAGGTCTGCTACTCCGTAGACATTGGTTCCCTCCATGATTGCAGGTTCGCCTGAAGCCACCCACTCATCGGCCCTGTTGATGGTATTGATCGTCTCATATGCCATCCTTGTCTGTCTGGTGACGAATAAATTGGTGACTTCAAGTTCAGAAGGGCTCTTCACATGTTTATCGAGCGAAGCATCCATTTTTTGAATATCCAGCTCATTCTGTCCCGTATAATACTCTTCGATAATCTGTTGGTCACTCATGCCCGTCGTATAGGGAGGGGTGAGGGCAAGCTTGATTCTGGTCCCTGTAAAATAACCCACGGTGGTTACTGCCACCAGGATTGAGATGACTATCCACCCTTTCTTTCTCCAGAAGATTCTTCTGCCAGCACGTTTTTTTTGGCCTTGAATAAAACCATGAAGGAGTTCCCCCTCGCTGTCGCTATGCAATATCCCTGGCCATTGCAATGTTTTGGTTTGTTCCAGGAACCAGGTAAGGGCTTTCTGGCTTGGTCCGTTACCTCCGATGTCCCTTTGTTGGGTAAGTCCCATACGCAAGGTCCCGTCAATAAAGCTTACCATTCTGTCATCAAGCGTGGTTTGCAGATATGCAAGGGGGATAGGTCTGAAGCCATCCTCTCGGGTATTCGCATCAGCGAAGGGGGGGAAGGAACTGGCAGCGCTATAGAGCAACTGCACCATCTGGTCGCAAAGACTGAAGGATGGTTGGATGTTGTGGTGGACCCAGCATGCAAGGTTACTATAGCGATCATTTTCATTGGCGCACGATGCTATCAGGTCGCAAAGGCTTTGGGGAAATATGAGGATACCTCCACCATTGATGCCATAGATTCGCCATAAAGGAAGAATTCCGCTACTTAAATCAAGAAACTTGTCATCCAGAGAGAGCAAAGCCTTGGCCAGCTCTCTCACCAAATACAGGCCCTGGTCTCTGCGTTTGTCCATTATTTCCCAAAAGGAGAAGATGTCGATTTTATCAAAATAAAGGCAACGCTTGTTTTCCACCAGGGTAAAGCCTTTCCAAAGCCAGCGTTCGAGTTTTCCCTCTTTGTAGATATATCCACATTTCTTCTCACCTTGCATCATGTAGGAAGGAAGTTCTGTGTTCTTGCCTCCAAGGGTTATGCAAGTGGAGTCCACCCCTTCGATATCATGAAAAAAAATTTCGCTTTTATACATTGGATGATTCTCCTTCGAGTGTGGCGACTATATGCCAGACCACCTTTCTGTCCGCTGCATAGGTGTCTGGAAGTTTATTGAACCGGTCATGAAGGCATGAATAGGATGCTATCTTCCACTTCCCGTTATTCCATGGTTGTCTGTTCATGGCTTCGATTATCGAGGTGGCGCACGAATCAATCCTGCCTTGATGGCGAAGTTCGAGCAACTGTCCTCCATCTCGAAGGGCCAAATCAAGAGCCTTTGTCTTTTCTAGGGCTGATTCCGCAGTACCCAACGCACTGGCATTGCCACTAATGACAAACAATGTGTTTTTTTCGTTCTCTGTGATAAACGAAAGCAACAAGGCGAGGGCTTTTGTCTCTTTGCTGTCCATGGAGGAAGAACAAAGGATAGGCAGTACTGCTGCTGTAGGGAAATAGGCCGCTATCATAGGGAGTTGCAACTCCACTGAGGGTTCCTCAGAGAAGTAACAATCCTCCTGCAGGGCCAGGCTGAAGGTGGATGTTATTTTATTCCTCAGCACCTCTGCATAGCGAATTGTTCGATCTCCAAGGGAAAAGCCTTCCCCTGTCGGGATAAAGAAAAGATGTCCTTCCTCGCTTTTGATCACGCTTTGATGCAAAGCGGAAAGCACTACTACCAAACGGCAGGAACAGCCATCCATAAGCGAATAGCCGCTGTAAAGATCTTCCCCGATCCATTCATAGGAAGCATGGGGAACCAGCAGCGAAGAGGGGAGTATAATGCTCTTATTTGCCACATTTTCCCGCTTCTGTACTTGATCAGGATAAAAGATGGTCTGGAACTTACTCGTTTGCATGTTCATCACCTTCAGAAAGTAGTCTTTTTATACGGTTGTCGTCTAGTGCAACTGCAAAGTTTTTTTCTTGTGTCGGCAATACCAATCCAAGCGGGCCGTCCTTGGCCCTCCGAAGGAATTTCACCTGGGTGTAGTACAAGTCGACTTTGGGTTGTCCTTTTGCCTTACTATAGAGGACAGCAAGATTTGCTGCATCCAAAAGGGCCTCAAGAGGTATGCTTTTATTTTTCATTGCCTTGATGAACACATACCCGCCTGGATAATCACGGGTATGCATCCAGAAATCATAACTTTTTACCCAATGACGCAGTAACTGGTCGTTCTCCTTGGCATTTCGTCCGACAAGGATAGTGAACTTACCACTATGAAAAACAAGACCAGGGCTACTTTTCCCTATTGCCTTGTCAACGGTGAGTTCCTCAAGTTCACCTTGCAGGCGCCGAATCATCTCCACGGAATCAGGGCAGGGGGAAAGTATTTGCTGATAGTGCCCTTGTCTCTCTTTTAGATAGGCTATGGCTTTCTTGTATTCGTTCTCACTGTCCTGCCATGTACCTTTTGCCCTTTGGTATTTGTTATAATAGGCTTGAATATTCGCACTTGCGTTGAGTTTTGCATCAAGTGCAATTTCTCGTTTTTGACCAGTGAGGTAGTCGTCCACGAGAACGCTCTTGCTGTGGTCTGTGATTATATGTTTATTATAGCTCAGGAGATCCCCGAGTTGCTTGTAGAGCTCATACTGAGCATTTGCGCTGACCTTGAGCGATAACGTCCTGACAGTGGTCTCTATTTTCTTCAATTCCCTGTCCCGTCGCTGAGAGACACGAGCAATGAGACTTTGCATTGACTCGTCGTTGCTCTTTGCGCCATATTCGGCTTCAATCTGTTTGTTGAAGGATCCCTCTGTCCTGTTTCTGATAGCGAACTCTTTCGTCTCTTCTTTCTTTTGCGGGTCAAGGACAAGAATGGCGCCGCTTTTTTCATTCCGGGAAGGTCTCCTGTAAAGCAAATCCAGTATGCAGTTCTTCTCATCGGTAATGATTATGTTCGCCTGGCTGCCACTGTAAAACCTTAGGTAGAGATTCATGAGTGAACCATGGTTGTCCAACTTGAGCAAGACCAAACGGTCAAATGGTATTTGGGAGCAACTGGTAATCCTTGACCCGTCGAGGTTTTTTCGGGTGAACTGGATGAATCGCTGCAATTTTGCCGTCTTCATGCTTTGGGTCGCCGCAATATCGGAACTGAGAAGGTGCAACCTGCTGTTTGGAGTTCCGATTTCAGTATAGAGTGTCCAACGTCCATGCATGGGATGATATAGTTGCCAGCTGATACAATGGAAGTCATGCTGGATGACGTTTTGTATCGTGCTCCCTTCCAGAGGCAACTCGCTGAGAACCAATCCGATTTCTTTCCAATTAAGTGACATGCCTCAAAGGTAAGTCTTTTACAAGGAATACTCAACAGAAAAAAGAACAAGAAGTAGCAAAGGTGAGTTCACACTTGGGAAATGAGGAAACAGGGTCAACAAGAAGTCCTGTTTGTTTTTTCTTTTCCTGATTTTGCATCCTTGTGATTTATATTTGGAGGGGAAGACAAATGCAATCAGGAACATGGTTCTTGAATAAAAGCACTTGACGTTTTAAGTCATACTGTTGTATCGTAGCTTGTCGTGCAGTTGTAAAATTGTACGATTTTAGTTGCGGCAGTGGCGGAATTGGTAGACGTGCAAGCTTGAGGTGCTTGTGGGGGAAACTTCGTGAAGGTTCAAGTCCTTTCTGCCGCAAAAGTGAGAGTTGTTGGAAGGCGATATCATTGAGATGTCGCTTTTTTTATTTGGAGCGACAGGGGTTTTTTTGTTGTGGCTTGTCCAGTATTTTCCTGCCTATCGTTTCGTTTTGTCTTTTGCAGTCTTCTTGCTGCATTCTCTGTCCCCATCTTGAGAGGAATGAATCAAGATTTTTTAGAGCATTGCGCTTACATAAAAAGCAGAAACACACTATACTATAGCCAATATTTTGTTCTGATTAAATAAGATATAAGGGGGTTGCCATGAGATGTATCAAGAGTGCCTGCCTGTTGGAGACCATCTGTTTTTCAAATGTCGAAGAATTGGAGAACTATAAGGAATTACTGGAAAAAAGAAAAAGGAAATTTGTGATTGATTCTCTGGATAAGGATTCCTCAGGGGCTCTTGTCGTCAAGTTCCGCCGGCAGTGCAATGAAGTAGGCTATGGTAGCTACTTGGATTGAATAAAGATAGTTCATTTTCCAATGCAAGGATGAGTTTTGCACCAAGGATACCCCTGCCAGGAAAGACCTGGTAGGGGGGACAGGGTGAAGAGTTACAGAACCAGGGCCTCAAATTTGTTGAGAAGGTTTGTGAACTGTTGGATTGCTGATTTCACCGCCTCTCCTTTGGACATATCCACTCCCGCAAGCCTGAGGGAATCCATGGGAAAATGAGAACCACCACTATGCAGGAAGGAAAGATACTCCTGTTTTTCTTTCTCTCCGCCGTTGAGTACTCTCTGGCTTAGGGCAATGGCGGCACTGATGCCTGTGGCATATTTGTATACATAATAGGCATTGTAAAAATGGGGGATTCTCAATCCTTCCAGGTCACTGAAGGACTCGAATTGCACGTCTGGCCCGAAGTAGGAATCCAGGAGCTTACGATACATTTCCCTAAGAAAATCAACAGTCAACGGATTTCCTGTTTCCGCCGCCTTGTGCACTTGGTCCTCGTATTCCGCGAACATGGTCTGCCTGAACAAGGTTGCGACAATGTCATCCAATTGTTTACCAAGGATATAAGCCCTCATTTGTTTATCCTGGGCGGTATTGAACAAATAATGGGACAAGAGCTGTTCATTGAAGGTGGAGGCGACCTCCGCTTCAAAGATGGTGTAGTCATATTGAAAGTAGGGATTGGACTTTTTGCTATAGAAACTATGCATCGAGTGTCCTCCCTCATGAATCATTGTGAACAGGTCCCCAAGCGTCTCCCCTGTGAAATTCAACATGATGTAGGGTTTGCCAGTGAAACAACCGCTTGAGAAGGCACCGCTTCGTTTTCCTTTGTTCTCATATCGATCCACCCAGTGCTCATTAGTCAGACCTTGTTTGATTGTACGGACATAGTCGTCACCAAGAGGCGTAAGTGCTTTGCATACCGTGTCGACCGCATCTTCATAGTTTGTTTTGTAGGTGACTCCTCTGACAAGAGGCATGTACACATCCCAATGCCCGAGTTTGTCTACATGCAGCAGTCGTCTCTTAAGTCCATAGAAACGATGGAGAGAATCGAACCCGCTGTGAACTGTCTCCACGAGATTGTCATATACTTGTTCCTCGACATTGTCAGGATAAAGCGCTTTTGCCCTGCAGGAGGAGAACCCTCTGACCGTACAACTGAAGATATCCTGCTTCACCGATCCCTCGTAAAGGCGGGCTAGCGTATGTTGATGCGATTCGAATACATGGTAGAACTGATCATAGGCTTCTTTACGGATGTTCCTGTCCTCATTGATAAGGAATGAAGCAAGAGTGCTTTGGGTGAGTGGTTTGTCACCAACCCGTCCAAAATCAAAATCAACATTGGTAAGATCCTGGAAGGTGAGGCTGCTGGTCTGGGCGCTTTCACTTTGCAAGGCCAATATCCTTTCCTCTTTTTCGCTGAGCACATGGGCTTTGAATCTTCGCTCTTTGGCAAGGTATACCCAGTAAGGCTTGAAGTCGTTGTCTTTAAGATAGGAATCGAATGTTGCATCGTCGATTGAAAGCAATTCTGGATCGAAGAACGACAAGGAAGCCCCAAGTTGGCTGTACGCTTGTGAGATAAGCGAGTAACGCCTGACATTCTCACTATCTGAAGCATCCGCGCTGTAGTTGAGCATGGCCCAGTTGGCAAGCGCCTCGGCAAGGATGGATACTTTCTCATACCAGGCAAACGTATCAAGGAAATCCTGCTTGCCTGCAGTAAGCTTCCCTTTGTATGAGGGTGCCTCCTTGATATAATCCCCAAGTCTCTCAAGTGCTTTTTCCCAATCCTGTGTGCTTGCAAAAAGGGATGAGAGATCCCATTGGTCACTCTTCGCGACCTCTGCCCGTTTTTTAATTTCCATTGTTCAATTCTCCTAATAAGGTGATAAGATGGCGACAAGCTCTGCCTCTGTGGCTGTACAGATCTTTCTGGCTGTCATCTAGCTGTGCCATGTTCTTGTGTGCCTCATCAACAAAGAAGATCGGATCATAACCGAATCCTCCATTGCCGAAACTGGAAAAGGCTATATGGCCTTCGACACATTCCTGCAAGGAAAAAATGCGATACTTTGAAACAATCAAGGTAAGCGCACAGACAAAGGTGGCCTTTCTTTCTTCCTGGGTTGTAAAACCCCTCATGTTTTCCAGCAGCAAGGCGTTTCTTTCCCGGCTGGGTAGCTCAAGACCATCCTCTCTCATACCATAGCGGGCCGTGTGGATACCGGGATCACCTCCCAAGGCATCAACACAAAGGCCACTGTCATCACTAAGTATCCAGAAATCCCTGGGAGCGACATTGTACAAAGCCTGTGCCTTGATCAAGGAATTTTCTGCAAAGGTCAGACCGTTTTCCACGCAATTGAATGGTATTCCGACTTCATCTGGAAGCAGGATGTTATATCCATTGAGGATGCGTGCGAATTCTTTTTTCTTGTGTTCGTTTGAACTGGCTAAGATGATATCCATATTCCAAAGATATCGATTTGCCGTCTATGCGTCCATACATGATTGGATCATTTGCTTGGCATAATAAATACTTGAGTTGACTGTTCCTCGTGCGATGCAAACCAGAGAGCCGATCTGTGTATGGCTGAGATGGTATGGCTGTCTCCTTATTGATTCAATTTTTGTCTTAAAAGCTTTCTGGTTGATTTTCTCCTTGTACAGGATTTTCTCCCTTTCCAAATATTCGTCCTCGAGGAGGGAAAGTTCCTTGATTTGGCACTCCACAATACGATTGAAGTGGGAATTGGCAAGTTCCTTGAGCTTTTGTTCTTCAATGCGATTTTCACTAAGCAAGGACTGAGCCGTACTCAGATATCCCCCTAACAGACGTTTGTCCACTCCAAGCAGGATTGTGAGTTCCCCAAGGTAATAGGTAAGCATCAGGTGAGGATTGACTGTGACAAGCAAGAGGAATCCTTTTCTGTTCCTTTTGTTACCCAACTGTCTTGCCAGTTTGTTTAATTTCTCATTGGAGAAGTTCTTTTTGGGAGGATTGAGCTCACAAAGCCGAGTGAAGGTTTTGGGCATTTGTTCAAATGATATCTTTGGGAATTCCGTTGATATTCCATAATTCGGCTCCTGGTCTCTTGCCAGTGTGCCGTCGGTAATCTCAGGACAGCTGCACATATAAGTATCCCGGTCATCAAGACTATGGCAGCGGAGTAGAAAGAATGAGGCACGGCGACGGATGATATTTGCAATGAAGACTTCGAACGATTGGTTGTCCTGATTGTATTTCGCAATGTAGGTATCAATGGATGCATTGCAATACAGCAAGAACGCAGAGCAGAGGGTCGGGGGAATGATATTGTAATATTGTGGGAAAAAATAGATAAGGCTCATTGTCTCCTTCCGGGCCTTATCCCAAAGAGACTTGTCCTCGGGTTTTTTCTGGCAAAGAGTAATCAAGTCTGATAACTCGCTTTTCTTTTGGTAATGATATAAGTTGCAACGCATATAAAACCTCCTTGTGAGCTCTTGCAAGGATGCAATATGTGTGCCAATCCAAGGATGGCAAACGATTATGACAGAGAATATGGATAAGAATTTTGGGGGCAATCTGCTGAGCAGGAAAGAACTATGGGATTTCAAAAATAAAATCAATGCCATGGGCTCTCTGTTTACAGGAACTATTTCCTCTATACTGGTGTTATATGCTCTAAGAGGCTTATTTATCATGATTTTTGTCATGGTTGATGGAGCTGCTTAGAGCATTTTA
>JBAXZS010000006.1:0-28663 GCA_041670175.1 Sphaerochaetaceae bacterium
ATATTGGAGGATGATGGCAGATGGAACTGGATGCAATTGATAGAAAGGCTATAGAAGCACTTGATGGATACCTGGTCAGAAAGGACTTGGTACGTACATTCAGCAGACAGTTTCCTGTTCCCACCTACGTAGTGGAATTCTTACTCGGTCGGTACTGTGCGAGTGCTGAGGAGTCGGAGATCGAGGAAGGTTTGGAAATAGTCCAACGACAGCTACAGTCCAAGACGGTCAAACCTACCGATGTTGAACTGTTCAAGAAGAGGGCAAAGGAAGAGGGGAATGTTAAACTCATAGATATCATTACTGCTCGTCTTGATGCCAAGACCGATTCGTTTGTAGCTTCTCTTCCCAGCCTCATGCTCAACGATGTGAGAATTAGCTCTGAGTTTGTCGATAAGCACGAGAGAATGCTTACCGGTGGGTTCTATGCTGAGATCACGCTTTCGTATGATGGTGCCATTGCTTTGGAACGGGGTGGCCGACCATTCGGAATAGAGGCTATCAGGGAGATTCAACTCTCCAGGTTGGATGCCCTTGAAGTATTGGCGGCTGCCAGGAAACACTTCACCACCGATGAGTGGAAGACCTTGATGCTCCGTTCTATTGGCATCGATGCAGATAAGCTGGATGAACGGCAGAAGAATGCAATGCTTCTGAGAATGGTTCCATTTGTGGAACGAAACTACAACATGGTAGAGCTTGGTCCTAGGGGGACCGGAAAAAGCCATTTGTTCCAGCAGATTTCTCCATATGCTCACTTGATCAGCGGAGGAAAGGCTACCGTTGCAAAGATGTTTGTGAACAACTCAAACGGGCAACGAGGTCTTGTGTGCCAATATGACGTGGTCTGCTTTGACGAAGTATCCGGGGTGTCGTTTGATCAGAAAGACGGTGTGAACATCCTCAAGGGCTACATGGAGTCAGGGGAGTTCAGCAGAGGCAAGGAAAGCATCCGAGCTGACGGCTCCATCGTCATGGTAGGCAACTTTGATGTTGATGTTGAGCAACAGCAGAGAATTGGACACTTGTTTGGGCCACTTCCTTCCGAAATGCGAGATGATACTGCATTCATGGACCGAATCCATGCATACTTGCCGGGCTGGGATGTCCCGAAGATCAGCAAGGATTTGTTGACCGATCACTTTGGGTTGGTCAGTGACTTCCTCTCCGAGTGTTGGAGCAAACTGAGAAACCAGAGCAGGGTATCGGTCTTGCAGAATCGGGTGTATTACGGTGGAGCACTTTCTGGTCGTGATACCAATGCGGTGAACAAGACAGTCAGCGGCTTGCTCAAGCTGCTCTATCCTTCCTTGTCTGATGAAGTTTCTGATGTTGATATCGAATGGGCAGTTCGTATTGCACTGGAATCACGGAGAAGAGTGAAGGAACAGCAAAAGCGTATTGGAGCAGCCGAGTTTCGCAATACTCATTTCAGCTATGTGATGGGAGAGGAAGGGGTGGAGAAGTTTGTCAGTACCCCGGAACTCCAAAGTGATGCCGGTATTGGTACTGATCCTCTGGAACCTGGACAGGTGTGGACCATCAGCCCCGGTGATGGTCAGGAGAATCTAGGTCTCTATCGTATTGAAGTATCGGAGGGGCCCGGAAGCGGGGTGAAAATCCTGAACAAACCGGTGCCCCAGCCATTCAGAGAGAGTGTCAGCTATGCAGAGCAGAACCTGTATGCATGTGCAAGTAGCCTGGTGGGAGACAAAGAGCCAAGGCATCATGAATATTCGGTGCAACTTCGAGCTTTTGACACGGCACGATCTGGTTCCAAGTTGGGAGTTGCTACACTAATTGCCCTTTCAACGTCACTCCTAAAGAAGAGCCTGCGAAGTGGATTGGTCATAGTGGGGGAGATTAATCTTGGGGGGTCGATTGAGCCGGTTCACAAACCTGTCTCCGTTGTGGAGATTGCTGTAGAAAAGCAGGCGACTGTAATCTTGATGCCGATCTCCTGCAGAAGACAGCTTATTGATCTCTCAGATAATATGGCTACGAAAGTGGACATACAGTTCTATTCAGATGCAAGGGATGCGCTTCTGAAGGCGATGATGGAGTAATGGGATGACAGTAAAGGATGCAGCAAAAATTGTTCTGAAGGCTTCCAATGAGCCTTTGAATGTCCAACAGATTGCCCAAAGGATTTTGAATCAGGGATTATGGAAGACAGAAGAAAAGACTCCCGAGTCAACCATGTACGCTCAGATACTCACTGAAATCAAACGCTATAAGGATAGTGGACGCTCTCCCAGGTTTTATCCAGCACGGAAATGGATTGGTTGGCTTGTCGAAATGGGTGGCCAAGGGAGTGGTCTCGGAGATTGAGCAATACAATAAACAGACGAGGAAAGCATTGTTGTCCAAGCTACATTCCATGGAACCGGTTGACTTTGAGGATTTTGTTTCCCGTCTGCTTACTGCTATGGGTTTTGAGATGGTCGAAGTTACCAGATATAGCGGAGATGGAGGAATTGATGTCCGGGGTACCCTGGTGATCGGCGATGTGATAAGGATGAAGATGGCTGTCCAAGCAAAGCGTTGGAAGTACCATGTGAAGGCACCTGTTGTACAACAGATGAGAGGGTCCCTTGGGGCACATGAACAAGGACTGATTATCACCACAAGTGATTTCAGCAAGGGTGCAAAGAATGAAGCTGTTCAGGTAGATAAGACTCCCATTGCTCTTATGAATGGGGAGCAACTGGTTACCTTGTTGATGGAATATTCGATTGGTGTCCGGAGTACTCCACAGGTATTGTTTGATCTTGAGGATGGTTCATTGTGTTCCTATTCAGGAGTTGTGGAATAGCGCGAAATCATTATTTGAACAGTAATTCATATTTATCAGATGGTACAGGAGATCCTACTTTGCTTTAAACCCTCTGTGGACTTTGTCTGAATGGTAGATGGATGTTTGTACTGTAATCAAATATAAGGATTGGTGGAAATGAATCAACAATTAATATGTGACTATAGCAAGGAAATGGTCTGTATTTACAAAGAGGAAACTTATTCAGTTCGCGATAATGGAGCAATATTCAGGCATCCCAGAAAGGAAGGTCGAATTCGTGTATTAGATGCAGTTTGGACTTTTGGTAAGGTAAACTCCCAAAAGGGGTATTTGGAAATAGGAAATATCGCAATACATCGGATTGTAGCGATAGCTTTCCTAGGGCCTCCCCCAACAGCGCAACATGTGGTTGATCACATCGATACAAATAGACAAAATAATCGGCCAGAGAATCTGCGTTGGGTGACTCGGCTCGAGAATATTCTCTTGAACGAAATTACACGAAAGAAAATTGAGTTGTTATGTGGTTGCTCAATTGAGGAAGTACTTAAAGATATTTCTATATTGCATAATGCATCTCTACCAACCCAGTATTATTGGATGAGAACTGTAACTGCCGGCGAGGCAAAAGCTAGTCTTCAGCGATGGAATACATGGATTGAAAAAACAGAACTTTCAAATGTTGGTATGGCTCTCTGGGAAGAAAATATCAGAAAGTCGAGAACATATCATGCAGCACAAAAAGATTGGTATCAATCTGGTGTGTTTCCTCTCTGCCCTACAGCTGAATCGCAAAACACATTACAAGATTACCAAGCGAATCTAGAGCCTGACGCAATTCTATACCAGCGAGATCAAGAAGTAATCACTGTCATCGAGTCTGTAATAAATAATGAAACGCGATCCTTGAATATAAAATGTAGTAGGGTGGGAGCTGTTAAAAAACACTGTCTAATTATTGTTACCCTTAAAAATAACTGGTTTGTTCATTCTATACAGGCATATTTCAATCACGATTCGCTTGAGAAATATTATACAATTGCACAGGGCAAAGACTGGGAAGGTGGAGAAGTATTCGATGATTATTGTTAACACATTCAAAATAGATGATTGTTTTTTTATTTGTTTTGGATATTTGGTGAAACTATGACAAATACTACTATAAGGAAGCATTAATGTTAAATGATACTTTAATTGCAATTGCAAAGCACATGAAGATAGATTTTGAAGAATCAAGTCGAATTAACCATGCACTTCTAAAGGGTCAGCATCGTGAGAAGATTGTTATAGAACAGTACTTGGGAAAATACCTTCCTCTGAAGTATGGGATAAGTAGTGGCATTGTTATTGATAGTCTTGGTAATCAAAGCAAACAACAGGATATAATTATTTATGATAAATTCAATACTATGCACTTATCTGAGGGAAATCGAGATGATGACGAGCAAGTATACATTCCTATCGAAAATGTGTTTGCTGTGATTGAAGTTAAATCAAATCTGACTAATGAAGAGATTGAGGATGTTATCGAAAAATTTGAAAGTGTAAGCAAATTAGTACAAAAATCTGTACCTATAAATCCTGTGATTGCTTTTAATTCAGCTTTCCCAGCACCATCAGGATTTTGTTTCGCCTACACAGCAGATGGACAGCTCGTAAATAGAGCAATCAAGCTTAGAGAAAGAAGGCTGGAACGAGGATATAAGAAGCATTTATCGGGGATAATTGTTCTTGATCGAGGAGTGATACAATACAGCGAGAATGAAAATATTAAGTCAATTAATATAAATCCGGTCGCACCAAATGTATCCGAAACCTTGCATGAGGGGGTAGTTGAAGGTGAGAATCTCTTGCATTTTACTATGATGCTTAATCAAGCATTAAATTCTACTGTTCTGGAACAACCGAATCTGCTTGAATATCTCAGAAATGCAAAAGAGAATAAATCGGAAAATACAATTACCATACCGTTCGAACTCATGACCGATGAGATGAGAATAATAGAACAAGGTAAGTCCATTCCAATAAGGCCATTAGCTATGCTCAGCATGGCTCTTGGACGCATGAATGGGTTATATTGTTCTCCTTATGATATTCTAACCGATGATCATCAGGCAACCAAATATTATTTTGCATGTTATCTGGGACTCAAAGCAATGGATATTTCCAGTAATACTATTAGTAAAGAGTGTATTCCACAGTTCGGCTTGGAGCTTGATTACAAGACGATTAGTTCTCTCATTGAGCCCCATCTAGATGAGATTCAGAAGGATACCTATATACTTGCTGAAGGTGAATTGGCCCCAATACGCAAACAACTTATTATCGCACTTTTACATAGTTCAATAATTGAAACAGAAAAAAAGGGTGCGGGTACAGCTCTCCTAGAAAGTACAAAGCAACAATTAGAATCTGAAACACTTAGTAATTCATTTTGCTCAATGCTAATAAAATATTTAAAGCAGACTCCAATTGAATTACTTCAAAAAGACCAAAAAGCCTGAATTATATAAGCGCTTGAAGTTCTGATACAACCAAACCTCCTTTTTCAAGGAGGTTTGTCTTTGGGCCCAGAAGGACTTGAACCTTCGACCCACGGATTATGAGTCCGATGCTCTAACCGACTGAGCTATAGGCCCTTGTTTAGCGAAGAAAAGTATACGGTTTTAAACAAACCAAGGTCAAGGTATTCTACTCCTGAGTTTCCATTCCGGAAAGGAAAGATATTACCTAAGACCTTCACTAAGGAGAATAGAGGAAAAAGAGAATATTATCCACTATTTTCCTTCATTTTTTTATTATCTTGTTTTTCTTTTATCCAATAAGTACCTATTGGGAATCACACCTGCCGTATTGCTGGTACATTTCACTAGCTTGTAGGGTTTATCCCATGCTATGATAGCGGCTGAGGAGACTTCTGCTTCCATGAAAAAAAGAACTACCTTGCTTGCTTTGGTGCTTTTGGTTACCTGTAATCTGATGGTATTTGGCTCGGATTGGCGGTATGTGTTCTGGGATTTGGATCAGCATCCGGAAATACTTGCAGGTTTCGTCCCTACCTATATAAGTATGGGAACCGGGTATGACGGGCTTCATCTCATTGAAGGCCGGACGACTGAGATACAGATGCTAGCAGGTGGTGGATATGTCCAGCGCAAGCTTTGGCAGAATCCTCTTACCGGCGAGCAAATAACCGATGACCCTTTGGTGTTTGATGTGATGCGTTTTGACTGGCGCCTGAAGTTCTCCCAAGGATTCCTTGCTTCTCCAGTACCTGGCAAGGATTTGCTGACCTTCTTCCTTGGATATGATGGTGGCTATAACCAGACCGTGGACTCCATGGTGGTGGGGCAGCAAAGGAAGAACAACAGCACCCAAGCCATAAAGACTATCGATAACTGGTTTAGCGGATACAGTTCCTCACAGAGTAACAACCACTATTATCCCGATATGGGCAAGATCCTTTTCACTGTCCTTTTCACAGGAGTCAAGTTTGACATGATGGATGACAAAGGGACAACCCAAGATGGTGTTTCATCCGAGTTGAAAGCCTCTTGGAGCCCCTCCGCCCTTAATAACACCTTGAAGGAAGGTACCGCCGATTACTATAGCCTCACCAGCAATACCGTGCTTGGCAAGACGTTGTACGTTCTCACCAATGCCAAAGGACGGAACACCTTCTCCATCGCCTTGGTTGACCGTGTTAACCTCAACTGGACTGACGGCAATGCTGTTCCCGCTTTCGCCCAAGGACCTGTTTCCCTGGGCCGGAAGGTCCGTGGGTTCAATACCTGGAGCTACAACACCCAATTCACCGTGGTGAACAATTTTGATGTGCGTTTCTGTGGCCCCGAGCCAATAATCAAGGGAATCTTCCCGCGGGTCAACTTGTTCTTTGATGCGGGATATGGCTGTGGGAAATACTTCAATTCCACTTTCACAGGAAGTAACTTCCTCTCCAGTGTCGGTGTCCAGGCTACTCTTTGCTTCTTCGACTTCATTGATCTGGGGATTCAGTATGCCTATCTTTTCACCGGACAAAACTTCGTCCACTATGGCGATAGCCTGGTGTTTGGAGCGACTTTCTTCCTGGATTTCTAATCTTTGGCCTTGCTACGGGAACTCCTTCACCAGAGGGGGTTCCTTTATTTGTAAGGATTGACCTCGCTTTTCTTCAAAATCTTTGATTGGTCAAATCCAAGGGAGCCGAGTTTTTCCATCGTCTTGTCCAGCTGATAGGCGGGGACCCACCGTACCGACAACCTGATCAGGTTGTTGTCGACCAGCTCGGCGTAAGGACGAAGTTTTTCTTTTACAAGACGTTCATACTGGACAGTGGCTGTGTCCACCGAGGAGAAAGCTCCTATCTGCAACAAATACCAACCGGTATCTCCCGCACGGTTGTATTTTGATTCAGGCACCTCAGGAGCGAATATCAAGGTGAGGGTCACTGGAGCGATTCCCTTTTCCAGCATGCCGAGTTCTTCAGCCGCCTTGGGAGTGAGATCAATGATTCTTCCCTCGATGAAGGGACCACGGTCATTAATCTTCACATCCACACTCTTGCCATTGGTGGTGTTAATGACTCGAACGATACTTCCGAATTTCAGGCTCTTGTGGGCTGCAGCCAGTGCGGTGGGATCAAAAGTCTCTCCGTTTGCCGTAAGGCTGCTGCTGTTGTCCGAGGTGTACCAGGAGGCTATGCCACTTTCAATGGGAGAGGTCTCCTCGCTGAAAAGAGAAGAGAGGACTACGAGCAAGATGCTGCAAAGCAAGATTATTCGTTTCATAATCCCTAGTATACTTTGATGGCTTTTGAAATTGCAACTGTTGTAAGTTCCTCTTTTTTTATACTATAATGCGAATATTATGAACGAACAGAATGTATCCATGCATTGGGCGGATATATACGCCGATAAGATCATCCGAGAGAAGGGTGACAAAGAGCTGTACACATGTGCCAGTGGCATCACACCCTCAGGTACCGTGCACATCGGGAACTTCCGGGAAATCATCTCCGTTGACTTGGTGGTGAGGGCTTTGCGTGAACGGGGCAAGAAGGTCCGCTTCATCTATAGCTGGGATGACTATGATGTATTCAGGAAGGTTCCCAAGAACATGCCTCAGCCGGAGCTTTTGGAGAAATATCTTCGCTATCCCATCACGATGGTCCCGGATACCTCAGGACGTGCTGATAATTATGCCCATGCCAACGAGCTTGATGTGGAGAAAATCCTTCCAACCGTTGGTATCCATCCAGAGTATTTGTACCAGGCTGAGAGATATTGTCATAGCATGTATGCCGAGGGGATGAGAACGGCTCTGGAACATCGCTCTGAGATCAAGGCGATCTTGGACAAATACCGCACTGAACCCCTTCCTGACACCTGGTTCCCGATTTCTGTGTTCTCTTCCTTTACCGATAAGGACAATACGACCGTCCTGGATTGGGATGGACAATGGGCCGTCACCTATCATGATGATGACCTGGACAAGACGGAGACCATTGACCTTCGCACAACTTCCTATGCCAAGCTTCCTTGGAGGATTGACTGGCCGATGAGATGGAGCCGAGAGCATGTCGACTTCGAGCCTGCAGGGAAGGACCATCATAGCGAGGGGGGCTCCTTCGACACCTCCAAGGAGATTGTCGAGCTGTTCGGCTGGCACGCCCCTGTGTCGTTCCAGTATGATTTCATCTCCATCAAGGGTCATGGCGGAAAGATATCCTCTTCCAGCGGGGATGTCATTTCCCTATATGATGTGCTTGAGATCTATACTCCTGAGATAACCAGGTACATGTTTGCAGGCACTCGTCCCAATACTGAATTCTCTATCAGTTTCGATTTGGATGTCCTGAAGATGTATGAGGACTATGACAATTGCGAACGCATTTATTTTGGAGTGCTTCCCGTCAATGAGAAGCGTCGGGCCAAGGAGAAGAGGATTTTCGAGCTGAGCCAGGTCAATGAAGTACCCAAGACGATCAGTTACCAGATTCCTTTCAGGCATCTTTGCAACCTGTTGCAGATTCACGAAGGTGATATCGATGCGGTGATCGCCTCCTTGAGGAATATCCATCCTGACCAGAAGGAGAGATTGGTTGCCAGGGCCCAGTGCGCCTGGAACTGGATCTCCAAGTTCGCTCCAGAGGAGTTCAGGTTCCACTTGGCTTCTGCGAATGATGGGAAAATTCCTCTGGAAGGGAATCTGCTGAAGTCGGTGCAGAGTCTTGCTTCTGTGGTTGACACCATGGAGAAGCTTTCAAGTGATGAGTTCTCAACTGCCATGTATGCCTGCGCCGAGGACAATGGGGTGGAGGTCGGTGATTTCTTCACGACTGTCTACCAGGTGCTGATCGGCAAGGAGAAGGGACCGAAGCTGGCGGATTTCATCCAAAGTTGCGGTAAGACGAAAGTCAGTAGAATTTTAGCGAGGTACCAGGCATGAAAGTATTATTGATCAATGGCAGCCCTCACGAAAAGGGTTGCACCTATACGGCGTTGATGGAAGTCGCCTCTTCCCTTCATGAGCAGGGGATCGGGACGGAACTTTATTATGTGGGCAATGAGGGCTCCTCCTTCGATGAGGAGCATGTTGCGAGATGCGCTTCCCAGCTCAAGGAATGTGATGCCATAGTGGTAGGTTCCCCTGTCCATTACGCCTCTTGCACCGGTGTGCTTTCGGCTTTTCTTGATCGTTTGTTTTCTTCCTATGGTTCCGCAATGCGTCTCAAGCCTGCCTGCTGTGTGGTTTCCTGCCGTCGTGGCGGGGCAAGCGCCACCTTTGATGAGCTGAACAAATACTTTACGATCAGCCAGATGCCTGTGGTCTCCTCTTCCTATTGGAACAGTGTCCATGGGAATACTCCAGAGGAAGTGAGACAGGACAAGGAAGGGATGCAGGTGATGCGGGTGCTTGGCAGCAACATGGCCTGGCTCTTGAAGTGCATCGAGGCTGGCAAGGATATCCCCAAGCCGGTTGCCGAACCTAAGATTAAGACAAATTTCATCCGCTAGCGGTCTCCGCCCGATAAAAGCAAGAACCCATTTCCCTAATCAATATAGAGGCAATGGGTTCTTGTTTTAAAGCGGTATAAAAGTCGCTTTATTGAAGCAACTTGTTCAATAGCATATCATTCTTCCTCCACTTGTCCTGGGCTTTCACCCTAAGGTCGAGCTGGAGTTTCTTTCCAGGGAATATCTTCTTGATCTCCTTGAAAGACTCCTGGCGGATGACCTTGATGTTCGATCCCCCATGACCGACAACAATCCCTTTCTGGCTTTCCTTCTCAACGACAATGAAGGCTCTGATCCAGATGGTGTTGTCTTCTTCATGGTTCTCAATATCGGCCAATTCCACATAGATGGCATGTGGCAGCTCGTCGGAGACCGTGTTGATGGATTTCTCCCTGATGATTTCCGTTATCCTGAAATCAAGGCTCTGGTCGGTCCTTGTCTCTTCAGGGTACAACAGCTCCCCCTCGGGAGCCAGGGCGAATAGGCTGATGAGGATGTCGTCGACTCCTTCGTCATTTTGCGCTGAGGCCTTGAGCACCGTGGTGTGGGCGAGATGCGCCCTGACAAACTGCTCCGATTCTTCCAGCTCGAGAGAGGATGCGATGTCTTTCTTGTTGAGCACCGTGATTACAGGAGTCTTCACCTTGGCGAGAATCTGCTCGACGGCTTCCTCTTCCTGCGCACCCTTGCGAGTGGGATCCACAACGTACAATATGATATCGCATTCCTCAAGACTGCTGGTTGCCGTCTGGGTAAGTCGGATGTTCATCTTTTGGTCACTGAGATGGAACCCGGGGGTGTCGGTGAAAATCAATTGCCCTCTGCTGTCTGTGTAGATGCCACGGATGGCATTGCGTGTCGTTTGCGGAGTACTTGCGGTAATCGACACCTTCATCTCGCAGATGGTGTTTACCAATGTACTTTTACCTGATGATGGACGGCCTATGAGGGCCACACTCGCACATTTCACTACTGTTCCTCTCTTTCGTTCCCAAGTATAGTTGTCCCCAATACTATTTTCAATGTATACTAAGATAACTTAAGGAAAAGAAAATCATGGCAGAAGAAGAAAAGAAGACCCCGGTACAAGATCCTGTGATGGGGGAGAAATTACTCAAGACCCGTAGTATCCTCGTCAGCGGGGAGATCAATAAGGAAAGCGCTGATGCGGTGATAAAACAGCTCTTGGTGCTTGACAGTGAAAACAACGGCACGATTACTATCTATATCAACAGCCCTGGTGGCGATGTGGATGCCGGCTACGCCATGTATGACATGGTGCGTTTCATCTCCTCTCCTGTGGTGATGGTGGGGTGCGGTCTGGTTGCCAGCGCTGCGTCCTTGCTGTATCTTGCGGTCCCTCGTGAAAGAAGGGTCTCCCTTCCCAATTCCAACTACCTGATCCATCAGCCGATGAGCGGGATGAAGGGAGTCGCCACCGATATCCAGATTCATGCCCAGCAGATTGTGAAGCTCAGGGCGAAGCTGGATGCCCTTATCGCCAGCGAGACAGGCAAGAGCACCGAGGAGGTCTCCAAGGATACCGAACGGGACCATTGGCTTTCCAGTGATGAGGCGCTTGCCTATGGGCTGGTTGGAAAAATAGTAACAAAACGTACGGAACTGATGTAGAATAATATCGTATGCCAAAGACAAAATTCCTGAGCGAATCTGAAAAAAGCTTTGGACGTAAATGCATGTATATCGAGGAGAGTATCAACGGTTTGGCGTATCCTCTCCTGGGTGATACCTTGGTGTATTTGCTCGCGGTCTATTTCAGTGCAGGGAATATGGCCTTGGGATACATTTCCTCGGCTACCTATATCGCCGGTCTCATCCTTCCCTTTGTCTCGATTGTCTTTCAGGGCAAGAACCAGATAAAACTCCAATCCCTGATGTGGTATCTGAGGGGTCTGGTGTGCCTTTTCTTTCTTCTTTTGCTGGTTACCACCGGATTTTGGGCCAGGACCGTCTTGTTGGTGGTGTTCACCTTGTTTTGCATATTTCGTATGATAGGCGTGGCCATCAACGATTTTACCGTAAAGAGCATTTCCTCCCCGTCCAACAGAGGCAGGGTGGTTGCCGATGCCAATGTCGCCTACCAGAGCTCCTCCATTGTGATACGTCTCATCACTGGTTTTGTGCTGGGCATCTCTCGTTTCAGTGGATTGCTGGGCATGGTGTTCCTGCAGATGATCGGCGTGCTTTGCAATCTTGTCTCAGCCCATTATGTCGGGAAGATTCCGTGCCGTAGCACCGTGACCTACACCAAAGGGCACGGTATCTTGTATCAGATAAAGAAATCGATGGCCAATCCCTCCCTGCAAAGGAGGCTCTATTTGAGGTGGTTTTCCACCATGGTCATTGTAGTGTTCGGCATGTCGGTGCCCTTCATGCGTATCGTCCTGGGGGTTTCTTCGAGCTTGGTCATGTTCTACAGCGTATGTCTTGGGCTTGCTGTCGTATTCGCAGGCCTGGTGAGCAAGAACTTTGCCGACAGGCTTGGCTCCAAGCCCCTGTCCATCTTCAGCAGCCTGTTCTCGATCATATGCCTGCTGCTATGGGCGATGTTGCCCCATGAGGTGAGTTACCTCTGGTTTTTCCTTCTTGGGTTCTTTACCAACTTCTTTCTTTCCCTGGTGAGCCTCCTTGTGGTGAGGCTGGTGGCTCAGGTCATGCCTGATGACGAGGCTGTATCGTTCAATTCCATGGTCAACTTCGTGATAGCCATCTTTGCCTTGGCCGCAGGTTTTCTCAGTGGGTTGATGGCCAACATGAGTGATGTCGCCACCCATATCTTTTCCATATCAGGAAGGTTCATTGGCAACCCTTATACCCTTGTGTTTCTTTTCGCCCTTGGGATGGATGTCATTGTCCTTGTCCTTTCCTCCAGATTGCAGGAGGTCGGGTCATACAGTACGCATGATGCGGCTGCGGTGGTGTTTTCGTTGCATGGGCTCCAGGCGGTCTCCATGATTGAGAAATTGTCAAAGACGGTGGACCCTACCAAGCGCAGGGCACTGCTCCTCGCCCTGGGAAGCAACCTGAATAACATAGCGACCAGCGAGATGAGGGAGATCCTTGCCTATCCTTTCTCGCCGGATAAGGAAGATGCCATAAGATCCTTGGGCGAGAAGCCCCGAAAGGCTTTGCTGGATGATCTGATCAAGATTGCGGTGGATGATGATTCGTATGTACAACTTGAAGCCATTGCCGCTCTCGGTTCCTACAAGGGCGAGGATAAAGCCAGGCAGGCCCTGGTGAATTTGCTCCATGGGCATTGGTCCTCGGTTCGTTCGATGGCTTCCCGATCCTTGGCCCGTATGACCATGGGGCCCGAGTATCTGGAGGAGATCAACCAGCTTTCCCTCAGTGCGCGCCATATTGACGAGGAGATTGATTTCTTGATAGCCAAGCGCAATATGGACAAGGAAGGTCTGTTCTACAAGGACTTCTTCCTTTCGGTACTGCAGAAAAGAAGCGCCTCCTTCAGGCAGACCCGCTATGCGGTGCTTGCAAGTTTCCTCAAGTTTGGTTCCCCTCGTCTTGCGCGTCTGTATGAGGAGATGAACAACGGGGATGTGGATGACTTCCTTACTGACTTCCTTACCGAGGCGAAGGACCTGCCTCAGATTGATGAGAACTACGCAATGATTTTTGATGCGTTCTCCAAGAACGATTGGGGGGCGGTAAGGACGTTCTGTCTTGGGATGCTGGATATCTGCGATGTGTCTTTCAACAGCAGCTTCGAGAACCTGCGTCTGGGCATTCTCAAGGCTCGGGAGATGGACATCGCTTGTTTTGATATCCAGGATGCTCTTGCCGAGCTCTATTTCTGCTATTCCCTGGAGAAAAACTCCCGTAAATGACCAAGACCACGATATCCGTGGTATAGGGGGTATGAAACCTCTACTCCTTGTTTGCATGCTTCTTTCTTTGCTCTCATGCTCTTCGGACCTGAAAGGAACGAAGCCTTCGTTTGAAGTGGTCTCCTACAATGTGCAGAACCTGATGGATGCCACGCTGGATGGCTCGGAATATGATGAATACAAACCCTCTGCCAGCTGGACCGAGAAAGCCTATAAGCAACGGCTTAGGACCACGGCCCAGGTGCTTTGCCAAAGAAGTATCCGTTCTTGCGATGTCATCCTCCTTCAGGAAGTGGAGAATGCCCATGTCCTCAAGGACCTGATTGAGGGCTATCTTGCCCATTATGGTTTTGGCTATTATGCGTCGATCAAGGATGGGGACAGCGCCATCTCCGTGTCATTGATCAGCAAAGACAGGCCTTTGAAGGTTGCCAAGTGCCAGGTGAGGGGAGGACGCTCTGTCCTTGAGGCTGTCTTCGATGATGGGAGGGACGGACGGATAGTCATATATGCCTTGCATGCCAAAAGCCAGATAGGGAACAAGGAGGAGGGTGAGGCCTTGAGGGTGGAGACGATGCGCACCGTTGCTTCTTGTGCTTCGGATTATCCTGATTCCCTGATTCTCATCTGCGGGGATTTCAACGAGGATCCCACAGCCTACCGTGATGAGCGGTTGTTCCAGACCGCCTTGATTGAGTTGGATTTCCCTCAGACGGATTCCTTCATGCAGAAAGGTTCCTTGGCGATAACAGGAGAGCGAGGAAGGGTGGCTCCCTCCATCTGGTATGATCCTTTCCTGGATTCCTCATTGAGCTTCAGCCAAGGTGGCACCTGTTATTTCTCAGGAAGCTGGCACTGTTATGACCAGATTCTGGGGAATGACAAGCTGTTTGACATGAGAGGATGGGAGTTCGGCTCGTTTGACATCCTCTGCGATGCTTTCTATCTTTCCAACGAAGGGACTCCGCATGCCTGGAACAGACAGTTGCTCAGCGGCTACAGCGACCATCTTCCTGTGAAATTAAAGTTGTTCTGCTATTAAAAAGTGCTATCAGCAGGGATGATAGCACTTGATACACCGAGAGATGATTAGTTGATGGTCTTGGGAAACTTCAATTCATAGAAGATCTGCTCCAGCTCCAAGGCGATGTTGATGTTGTGCACGACATTCATCGTCCCGTCTTCCTGTGCCTGCGGCTTGAGTGTCACCGGGCTGAAGTTGAGCACCCCAATGACTCCGGCCTGCAACAGCCTGTCGTAGCTTTCCTGGGCGGCTATCTCAGGAACGGTGATGATGCCCACCTGCACCTTCAGGGCGCTTGCTATCTCCTCGAGACGGTTCAGCGAATACAAAGGAATGGGGCTGGTCGCCTCGCTATACACATTGGGATCGTTGTCAAAGCCCGCAACAATCCTGATTCCATCCGGTTCGAATCCATTATAATGCATCAACGCCTTGCCAATACGGCCACAACCGATAATAATACAATTCTGGGGCTTTCCCTTGCCGAGGATCTTCCCCAGTACTTCGAGCAGGTCCACTATCTCGTAGCCTCCACGTTTTTGTCCATGAATGGAAAGAAGGGAGAAGTCTTTGCGAACCACAGCGGCGCTTACTCCTGCCGCATCGGCGAGATTGTGTGCGAACACTTTCTCAAGTCCGATTGTCCGTAGGCGATTAAGTGCCCGGTAATAGCGCGTAATACGTATCAACTGCTCATTGTTCATTGCTGGTTCTCCTTGTTTATGTGATTGATATTACATTAATTTAATTTTAAGGTCAATAAACAAATAATTAAGTTTTTTCGAAAGGAAAATGTAGTGATTATCTGTGTACAAAACTGAGGTGTTTGGACTATAATGTCCGAAAACCGTTTACGTCGTATGTTTGGAGGGTTCATGTCAGAAAAAAGTGAAGTAGCGTTCTCCCAATCGTTGATTGACTTTATCAATGAATGGAAAAATAAGCCGGGCAATCTCGTCATGGTGCTCCACAGGGTCCAGGAGGAGCAGGGGTTCATTTCCAGGGAGGCGGCCGATACCGTGTCCAGGATGTTGGATATCCCCCTTGCCAAGATTTGGGGGGTGATAACATTTTACCACTTCTTCAAGTTGACCAAGCCGGGGAAGCACAATATTCAGGTTTGTCTGGGCACCGCCTGCTATCTCAAGGGAAGTGAGCAGCTTATCGATCAGATAAAGACTTTGATCAATCTGGATGTCGGTTGCGTGACCGATGATGGGTTATTCTCTCTGGATGCTGTCCGCTGTGTGGGATGTTGTGGACTTGCTCCTGTGATGACCGTTGGCGGTGAAGTCTACGGGAAGGTCACCAAGGATCAGGTTTCGGGCATTCTGTCCAAATTTAATTGAATCGCAATGCATGTCTTCATTTGTGATTTCTTGCTAGACATCGTCCAGAATTCTTTTGAGGCTGGGGCAAGCGATGTGGTCCTGACGCTTGATGAGCATGATCGAATGCTCAATTGTGTGGTCAAGGACAATGGCAAGGGCATGAGTGAAGAGCTGCAAAAGAAGGTGCTTGATCCATTCTATACTGATGGGACCAAGCATAAGGAACGAAAAGTCGGTCTGGGGTTGCCGTTCTTGGTCCAAGCCGTTACGGAGGCTGGAGGAACGTTCAACTTGGAATCCCAGGAGGGTAAGGGGACTGTTGTCCGGTTCAGTTTTGACTTGGATAACATGGATACTCCTCCCTTGGGCGACCTGCCGGGAACGTTGTTGCTGCTGTTCAACCATCCGTTGTCCAAAGAGCTTACTGTTGTCAGGAAGCTTTCTACTCTGAAAGGTAGCGGACAATATCAGGTAAGCAAGACACAACTGGTGGAGATCCTGGGAAGCCTGACTGACAGTGGCGCACTGAACTTACTTAGGGAGTTTCTTCGCAGCAATGAGCAGGATCTCCTTCAGTATGCGGTGGACCACCCGCTGGAAATTGTAGCGAACAAGTAGGAGGGCTATAGCAAATGGGTAAGATGACGCTTGAGGATCTGAGAAAGCTGAGAGATGCCAAGCAGAACGCAATGAACAAGAGAGATATCAGTGGAAAGGATATCCAGGTCATTGTTGGAATGGGGACCTGTGGTATCGCGGCCGGAGCCAAGGTGGTGTTGGATGAGTTCCTTGAGGAGCTGGACAGCAAGCACATTGACAACGTGACGGTGACCCAGACAGGTTGCATGGGGTTGTGCTATGTGGAACCGACTGTGGAGGTTATTGTTCCTGGCATGCCTGATGTCATTTACGGGAAAGTGGACAAAGCCACTGTTGGCAAGATTGTAGACCAGCATATTGTTGGCAAGCAGTTGGTAACCGATCACATTTATGATCATCCCTCTGCTGATATCATGAAAAAGTAACGGGGGCAAATAAATGGCGTTCAGAAACTATATCCTGGTTTGCGGAGGAACTGCATGTGAGTCCAGCCGTTCAGACCAGATCTACCAGGCTTTGGTAGACGAATGTAAGGCACAGGGTGTCGCTGAGGAAGTCCAGGTTGTGAAGACCGGCTGCTTCGGCTTCTGCGAACAGGGACCGATCGTCAAGATTCTTCCCGAGGATTCTTTCTATGTTCGTATAAAGCCAGAGGATGCCAAGGAACTGGTAAGCGAGCATATTATCAAGGGTCGTGAGGTCAAGAGACTCCTTTATAATAAGGAAGAGAGTAAAAACCATGCGAAGGTAGAGGATATCAAATTCTACCAGAAGCAGTTCCGCATCGTTTTGCGCAACTGTGGTTTTATCGACCCTGAGAATATTGATGAATATATTGCCCGTGATGGGTATTCCGCTTTGGAGAAGGCTTTGTTCCAGATGACTCCTGAGGATATCATCAACGAGTTGAAGATCTCAGGTCTTCGTGGACGTGGTGGTGCGGGATTCCCCACTTGGATGAAATGGAATTTCACCAAGGCTGCCCCCGGGGACGAGAAGTTTGTGGTCTGTAACGCTGATGAGGGAGATCCTGGTGCCTATATGGACCGCTCGACCCTGGAAGGTGACCCAAACAGTATTTTGGAAGCCATGACCATTTGTGGCAAGGCTATTGGATCCCATCAGGGATATATCTACATCCGTGCCGAGTATCCTTTGGCCATCCATCGTCTGGAAGTCGCCATGAAGCAGAGTCATGAGTACGGCCTGCTTGGCAAGGACATCCTTGGCAGTGGTTTTGATTTCGATATTGAGATTCGTCTTGGGGCCGGCGCCTTTGTCTGTGGTGAGGAGACCGCTTTGTTGCAGTCCATCATGGGCAAGCGTGGTATGCCTCAGCCCCGTCCACCATTTCCTGCCTCGAAGGGCCTGTGGGGCAAGCCGACGGTTATCAACAATGTTGAGACCTGGGCCAATGTTCCGGTGATCCTTACCAAGGGTGGCGAGTGGTTCAGCAAGATTGGTACCGCGGATAGCAAGGGCACCAAGGTGTTCGCCCTCACTGGCAAGATTAGCAACAGCGGTCTTGTGGAAGTCCCGATGGGCACCACGTTACGTGAGATTATTTATGATATCGGCGGCGGCATCGCCCATGGCAAGAAGTTCAAGGCTGTGCAGACCGGTGGACCTTCCGGTGGTGTTATCACCGCCGAGTATCTTGACACCCCGATTGATTTTGGGGCTCTGATCAAGCTCGGTTCCATCATGGGCAGTGGTGGCATGATTGTCATGGACGAAGACGATTGTATGGTTGATGTCGCAAAGTTCTATCTGAATTTTACTGTGGATGAGTCCTGTGGGAAATGTGCGCCTTGCCGTATCGGTGGTCGTTCCATGTATGAGTTGATGGAGAAGATTACCAACGGTACAGGTACTATGGAAGATCTGGAGACGATCAAGACGATAGGCCATGCGATGCAGCGTGGTTCCCTTTGCGCTCTTGGGCAGACCAGTCCGAACCCTGTGTTGTCCACAATGAAGAACTTCCCTGAAGAGTATGAGGCTCATATCATCGACAAGAAGTGTCCTTCTGGAAAATGCAAGAAATTGATCACCTATTCGATTAATCCTGAGAAATGTATTGGGTGTTCTGCATGTTCCCGCAAGTGTCCTGTAGGGGCTATTTCTGGAGCGATCAAAGAGAAGCATACGATTAATCCGAGCATTTGTATCAAGTGTGGTGTTTGTCGCCAGACTTGTAAGTTCGGTGCGATTGACGTGAAGTAGGGAGGAAGAAAGTGAGTATCGTTCATGTAAAGATCAATGGTGTCCCTGTTGAAGTCGAAGAGGGCACCAGTGTATTGAATGCGGCCAAGAAGGCTGGCATAAAGATTCCGACTCTCTGCTACCATCCAGACCTTAAGGCGTTTGGCAGTTGTGGCATGTGCATCGTGAAACAGGAGGGCAACTCGAAGATTCTTCGTGCTTGCGCTTCTCCTGTTTCCGAAGGTTTGTCGGTTATCACCAATGATCCGGAGTTGTTTGCGGTTCGCAAGACCATTTTGGAATTGACACTGTCAACCCACCCCTCCACCTGTCTTACCTGTGTTCGCAACGGCGTTTGCGAGTTGCAGGACCTGGCTGCGGAGTTTGGTATAAGGGAACAGCCTTATCAACCAAGGGTCAGGATCAAGGATGTGGTGGATGATTCCACTCCCTCCCTTGTCCTGGATCCCAAGAAATGTATCAAGTGCGGCCGTTGTGTTCAGGTCTGTCAGGACTTGCAGGGGGTGTTCGCCCTGGAGTTCATCGGACGTGGAGACCAGACTGTGATGGCTCCTGCGGCGATGCTCAAGCTCAATGACAGCCCTTGTATCAAATGCGGTCAGTGTGCGGCGCATTGTCCTGTTGGCGCTATCTATGAGAAGGACGAGAATGATAAGCTTATCAAGGCGATTGCTGATCCTGACAAGATTGTGGTTGCCCAGATTGCTCCATCCATCCGTGTGGGTCTTTCCGAGGCTTTCGGTCTGCCAGCTGGCACTGTGACCACCAAGAAGATTTACACTGCATTGAGAAGACTGGGTGTGGATTATGTCCATGATACCAACTTCGGTGCTGACCTGACCATCATGGAGGAGGGGTATGAGCTGGTGCATCGTCTTACCAAAGGCGGGGTGCTTCCTCAGTTCACCTCTTGCTGTCCTGGCTGGATTGACTATGCCGAGAAGTATTATCCTGATTTGCTTGACAATCTCTCTTCCGCCAAGAGTCCTATGCAGATGCAGGCCGCGATTACCAAAACTTATTTCGCCCAGAAAAAAGGCATCGATCCGAAGAAGATCTATCATGTCGCCATCATGCCCTGCACCGCGAAGAAGTTTGAGATTGTCCGTGACGAGCATATGTCCAGCAGCGGACAGCAGGACACCGATCTGGTGCTTACCACCAGGGAGTTGGCCCGCCTGATCAAGAGCGCTGGTATCGATTTTGTGAGTCTGCCTGAAAGTGATGCCGATGATCCCCTTGGGGAGTACACTGGCGCAGCAACCATCTTTGGAGCAACGGGCGGCGTCATGGAGGCTGCAATCCGTACCGCTTACAATGCGGTCACCGGTAAGGAGCTGGAGAATGTCGAGGTCACCTCTGTACGTGGTATCGAGGAAGTGAAGAAGGGAGTGGTCGACATTGATGGGACCAAGGTCCGTATCGCCGTTGTCCATGGCATGGCAAATGCCAAGGAGATTCTTGAGGAAGTCCGTGCATACAAGAAGGCCGGGAAGCAGGCACCATACGAGTTCATCGAGATAATGGCTTGTCGTGGTGGATGTATCGCCGGTGGTGGGCAGCCTTATGGCGCGACTGATGAGATCCGTGAGGAACGCAGTGCCGGTCTGTATAAGGATGATGAGAACTGCAAGATTCGTTGTTCCCACCAGAATCCGTCCATCAAGAGGCTTTATAAGGATTTCCTTGGGGCCCCTCTTTCCGAGAAGTCCGAGGAATACTTACATACTGCGTATGTGGAAGTTCCTGTTTACAAGCATTAGTCCAGTGAGAAGAAATGGAGGCCCGGTCGAGAGATCGGGCCTCTTTCATATCCGGGCCTGCTTGTGATTTACTCTGAGAGTGGGATTCTCATAATCTGTATCGCATCACTGGTCTTGGAGGTGACGATCATGGTTTCACCATCCGAGGAGAGGGCCAGCTCATTGGGATCGAAATTGCCTAAAGAAGTCTCATCAAGATAGACCATTGTTCCTGAAGGAGTATTGAAGGTCAGGATGTTCTTGCTCTCCTTGCAGAGGACGTAAAGCCTGGACTGGTCACTTGTGTTGGTCAATTGAATGATCTGAAGCATCTGTTTGCTGCCGATTTCAGCATCACCGCTTTGATAGGTGAGCCCATCGCTCCAGACTATCCTGCCTAGTTGCTTGAGATACCCGTTGATCATTGACAATTGGTTGCTCGTTCCTACAGCCACATGATTTCCATCCAGGAAGGCCATGGTGAAGAGATTGTCCATTCCATAGAGATCATCACTGAACTCGGAGCAGGGGCTGTAGGAATTCGTGAGCTTCCGGTCGACATTCATCTGTGGTGAGACACACATGAAATTGTCGGTCCTGTCGATTGCCGCGATATATTGGAAATCAGGTGAGATGATCACCTGGTTGAAGAACCTTGGGGTGAACCGTTTGGTCTTATCATAGCTTTCGACCTCCGAACCCCAGAATGATGAGTCATAGATGAAATTGGAGAGAGTGTTGACCTCTCCATCATAGATGGTGCAGATATCATCTTCCTGATTCAGGGTTGAGACATAGACCAGGCCTTCATTTTCATCAATGGACATGGATCCTATTTTCGAGTAGGTACCGAAGGAAGTGGCGGATTCCCATGAATGATTGGTGGTCTCCAGGATCTTGGAAAGAGTGGACGTGTCACTGTGGTAGGAATACTTTGTCACTTTCGGACTTGTGTTGTCGGCGATATACACATAGTTTCTTCTGCTGTCTACCGCAATGTCGGAAATCTGTGAGCAGGTAAAATTACAATTGGCCGAATTGTAGGTGGTGATCACTTGCAGGTCGTTCCTCATAAGTTGGCAGATCTGGATGGTCTGGTGGCTCTCGGAGGCAACGATGATCTTTCCGTCGGGGAGAAAGGCCAACTGGCAGTTGCCTCCAATAAACAGGTTGTCATTGCCATCGGCTATCTGTTTCATCAGTATAGGAACCCCGGCCTTGCCTTTGACCACAGCAGTGAAGGGGAAGCTTGCCGAGCCTGTGCTTGCTGTCAGTGGTCCCTTTGCAATGACATCCAAGCGATGTTTTCCCATTTCCGGAGCAAAGGTATAGCTTAGGCCTGTACCGACTTGCTCCCCATCCAGATACCAGAGGATGTCCAGCGTCTCCTGGGTGTCAGTGGCGATTGACGCCACCGTAGAGGCTCCGGCTTTCATCTCATTCTCCAGACCGCTGATCGAGCATTCTACCGGAATGCCAACTGAATTGATTAGCGTGATGGTGGAAGGAAGGGTGGTGGTCTTGTCCAGATTCAGGCTTATCTCGGCGCAACTGCTGAGCCCGTCGATGATGCGCACCGCTTCGGCGAAACCAGCGGTCTTGTTCATTCCGGAAAGCAACTTGCCAACCACTTGGTAGGAACCGGCCTTGAAGGTGCTTCCTTGAAAATGGATCAGTCCGTCACCTAACGTGGTCACATCAAGAGTCGGAGTGGAGATCACTCCATTCTGGTCTATGATGGTCAATTCAAAACCGGGGTTGCTTATCAGGCTCTTGTCCCAGGTAATGGTCAAATCCATTGAGCCTGTACCTTTAAGTGTGTTGAGCTGTATCTCGGCTGAGGTGGGCTCCGGTTTGAGTTGTACGAGGGCCTCCCCCTCGACCATGCCTGTACCATTGCTGTTCTGCCCGACAGCATGGATGTTCCAGTTTCCGATGAGTAATCCTGAGATGGTCAGGGACTGTTTTGGAGAGACATTGGAGAAATGAGTGTCGTTTGGTCCGTCTCCACTGATTACATACTTGGTCACTTCCAAGGGGGTATCCGAGGGAAGGATTGAACGGGATAGCTCTTCAGCTTTAAGATTCAAGGTGAGGGCGGATCTCTGCTCCACATCAGCCCTGCACCCAAAGAATAGCAACGCAAGCAGAGAAACAAGGACAAGGACCGCAAGAAGAGATGATTTGTGTTGTTTCATTTGAAACCTCCATTCCTTATTGCCATCCTCCTGTCTATTTTGCTTGCGGTTATTCATATACTATGGTACAAGAACGGAGAGGATTCGAATGAAAAACCTTTCAAAGATTATTTTGCTTGCTTGTGTGCTTGTCATTGCTTTTGTTAATCCAAGTGCAATTGGCAGATTACTTTATTTTGGCTTGTTCCCCATAATGTTCTTTATGGTCTGGGTGTATTATCACTTCAGCTTTGCTGTTTCAGAACAAGATGTAAGGAAAATAAAGAAAGAGGGTTTCTCCTGTTCCTTTGCTTGTGGCAAGATTCCTCAGCTTGGCAGCGGGGATCTTGTCAGGGGGCGCCTGGTGGTGACAAAGGACAAGCTTGAATTATACCAACGGAAAGACAAGGGATATTCCAAGGAGGAGCCTTGCTCCTTGGCCTGGAGTTTATCCACCAGCGAGATACGGAGCTTTGGAGTCGGGCAGGTGCTTTCCATTCGTCCCGGAGTAATTTTCTATCTTGACGAAGGTGATGTGCGTTTCGTTCATTATCAGGCAAAGAGAGAGAAGGAACGGATCCGTAAGGCCCTCGGGTGGGATAAGATTCCTTCCCAGCCTCAGGAAGTCGAGGTTTTTGCTGATGCGGCGCAGGCCCCTTCCTTCACTTCTGTTAACAAAGATACCAAGAAATAGGTAGCCCATACAGGCAATTTCTCACTTTCAAACCACATGGTAGCCTCCAGAGTGGAGGTTTCCCCTATGAAAAAATGCATCCTGTTTTTTCTTCTTTTTCTTGCATTGATTCCCGCATGGGGCCAAAAGCAGTGTAGCTTCTGGGCAGGAATGGATACTGCGGCGATCGACTCAATCTGGAAAGAAAACATGGAGCTCAGGATGGAAGCCGGTCTTCGTCTGGATTCTGGATTCGGGATTCGTGTTCCTATCACCTGGATAAAAAAACTCAAAAATGATGATGTGTCCCTATTTGACCTAGGGATTTTCCTGGATTATCACCCCTTCGACGACGGAGTGTTCATAAGCCTCGGACTTGCCGAAGGCGCTTTTTATTTCGGTCGTGATAAACCACAGGAAACAGAATGTTTTCTCAATGAGATATCAGCAGGGTATACCTGGCATTTCACGCCCCATTGGTTTATTGAGCCGAAGCTGATTATTCGAGATCCAAGCGGGGTGTTCGAGACTGAGTACGCCTCACTGAAAGAAACATTTGCAGGTTATTCCGTGGTTCGCTTTTCCTTGGTTGTTGGAGGAGACTTCCTTGCCTTCACTCCAAAGAGCCGGGATAGCGAAGGGAGTGTGTAGGCAGGAGAAGGAGGACTCATGAGACGGACTTTGTCCAAGGAGATCGGGATTCGGGTTTTAGTACTATCACTAATCATTCCCTTGTCGGGTTGTGATATGGCGTTGACCAAAGCAAGCAGGGAAAGGATTACTGATGCAGAGTTGCTACCGACAGTAGCCCGGATTATCGATGATCAGAAGGATGTCATCCAGGACTATCTGGGAGATGACTTGTCCCGTGAGGTGATTGAGGGACAGGATGTGGTGCGGAACGCCCTGAGTGAGGAACAGGGTCGTGAGTACTTGGAATTCTGTTATGCGGTCAACAACAGCACGACACAAGAGGATGCGGATGCTGTGGTTGAGTATGCCAGGACATTGCTTCCAGAAAAGGAAATGGCCGAGCTTGAGGAAAAAATAGAATCAAACAAATCGGTGATGATGAGTGAGGCCGAGGTATATGCAAGGGCTTTGAGTCCTTCTCTCAGAGCCCCTTTCTGGAAGGACATGCAAAAACTTGTGGTGAAAGCCACGGTGCTGTTTGCCGCTGGCATTGTCTATGCCTGCATCCCACATGTGGTGATATGGGGCAAGGTAGCGGCGGCGGCAGCCATTGCCGTCGCTGCCGGTGTGGTGGCGGCAACGGTGATGAGCCTGATTCGTTATTACAAGTTCGGAGGTGAGAAAGGTGAGTCGTTCAATGAATGGCTGACGAGTGTCACCACCGAACCCAAGACATCCTATGCCTTGGCTGCCAGTATGATTGCGGTGGGGTCTACACTTAAACGCAGTCCGCTGATTACGGGTATCATCATCTGTGTGTTTGCCTTGTACGGGATAGTCGATGATGTCAAACCATTGTTGACCAAATACAATTTCAAAGTCTGACTTTATGGTGCGGGAAGAAATTCCCGCACCATTAGTATGCCTGGTGCTTGAGGGAACAGGACAAGGAAAAGCCTAGGTCCTCATCATGGTTGTACAATCTCTTATTGTCCTTCCCGTACGATTATGGTTTAATACAAAGTATCAGGAGTAATGTATGGACCATAGTTCGTTGGCACAGGATGTGCTGGATCGGTTTCTCCGCTATGCGGTTGTGGATACAATGAGCAACGAGTCCTTGGCTGAGACCCGCCATCCTTCCACGGATTCCCAATGGGATCTTCTTCATTTGCTGGAAAAGGAACTGAAGGAGGAATTGAAGATAAAGGATGTGGAATTGGATGGAAACGGCATTCTCATTGCCAGAATCCCTTCAAATGTTCAAAAAAGCTGCCAGACTATCGGCTTGATGGCCCATGTTGATACTGCGGATGATGTGATGGGCAACTCCGTGAAACCGAGAGTCATCGATTCCTATGAAGGTGGCGATGTAAAGCTAAACGACAAATGTACGCTTTTGGAAAAGGACAACCCCCAGTTGAGCCAATACAAGGGCCAGACCATCATTGTGACCGACGGCAACACCTTGTTGGGAAGTGATGACAAGGCAGGAGTGGCTGAGATAATGGCGGCTGCCAAGCTTATGGCCACCGACCCTGATTTCAAGCATGGGCCTGTCGAGTTGTATTTCACCGCGGATGAGGAGACCGGCTGTGGCATGGACAAATTCCCCTATGACAAGATTAAATGCGATTACTGCTATACCATTGACGGAGGAGACCGGTATTGCATCGAGGCCGAATGCTTCAACGCCGCTGTCGCCCGTCTGACCTTCCATGGAATCAGCTACCACACGGGTTCCGGACGTGGCCGGATTATCAACGCGGTGACTTTGGTCAGTGCCTTTGTAACCGCTTTGCCTCAGGCTGAGAGCCCCGAGGCGACTGATGGACGTTATGGGTTCTATTGTCCTTTGGAGATTACCGGCGCACTGGCGGAAACTCATTTGAACATTCTTCTTCGGGATTTTGACCTTCCCAAGCTGAATCATCGTATAGAAGTGGTGAAGAGCCTTGCGAGGACCCTTGAGCAGGTATATCCAGGCGCCAGGATAGATGTGGAGATAAAGAACCAATACTACAATATGATCGAGGAGGCCCGAAAGAAGCCGGAGGCTCTGGCTTCCGTCTATCAGGCAGGCAAGGAATTGGGCATGCCTTTGTATGAATCCCTGATTCGTGGCGGCACTGATGGTTCCCGCATGGCCAATGAACGGCATATCCCTTGTCCGAACCTCTTTACCGGTGGACATAACCTTCACTCTGTCTATGAATGGGCCGCCCTTCCTGCCATGGAGGACAGCGCTCGCCTGATTTCCTGTATCATAGCTTTGGGAGCAAAGGATTGAGACGTCTGGTCCTGGCCCTGTTGTTTCTTGTATCCCTGACCCCGGTTTTTGGAGCCAAGGTCGCTCTTGTGGTGCGCTCAAAGGATAGCAGCGACCTGGCTGTGGCACTTGAGCAGGTGGTTCGTACGGCCTGTATCAAGAGTTTTGGGACCTTGGTGCAGATTGAGGAGCAGGGTGAGGAACAACTTACGGTCTCGATCACTGACATCAAGGAAGATTCCCGGATAATTTCCTGCCAAGTGACAATAGGGTATGGAGGCTCCACACTCGACGAGCAGTTGGTGGTCGCCCATACGTCATCCTGGCAGAACAGTCTCATGACCCTGCTTGTTGACCAGCTGCGATATGATGCCTTGTCGCTTTTCCCTCCCGTTGGCTCGGTGTATATCACAAGCAACTACGGGCATACCTACACCTCTGATAGCAAGGCCTTGCAATGGAAGGAAGGGAACATTTATGGAGCATATTCCTCCTCAGGAAAGTTGACAGGCACCTTGGTGGTGCGTTCCATTCGTCCTGAGGCTGTGCTCTTTGACACCTTGAGCGACACATCCTTGCGTGTGGGGCAATCGTTATCCAGACGAAAAGGCCAAAGCCTTGAGATGGCGGGGCTTTATCTGTATACGGACAATAGTTTTGGTTTCTCTGCCGATTACCAGCTTTCTTGCTGGTATCCTCTCTATTTTAGCGCAGGCCTTTCCTATTTCAACAGCAACCTGATCATGGAAGCCGGAGGGGGGACCTTCTTGAGCCTGAGCACGCTTAGCGATCTTTATTTCTTAAGGAACAGTTTCTTCACCATGACCGTGCGGTTTGGCCTGGGGATAGATCCTTTTGTCATAGGAAGCAGCGCCTCACTGGCTTATCACTTCCAGATGACGCCCTGCCTTTTGCTGTCATTGTCAGCTCGTATGCTTTATTATGCCAATATCGAGACAAAGAGCACCTGGTACAATGGGTATCAGTTCTCCTTGGGGGCAGGTTACCAATGGTGAGAAGAAAGATAGTCTTGTTGTTCTCTCTCTGTGTCTTGCTGTTCCCGGGGTGTGTGAGCCTATCCACTTTGGTGGAATCCTCCATGATTGGCATTCCCCTATGGGTGAATAAACCCGAAGCGGGCAGCGGTAAGGTCGCTTTTGTGGGAAAAGGAACGGATGCCAACATCTTTGATGCTCGGCTTGAGGCCAAGACTGATATCCTGGACAAGATTTCCGCTTATGTGGGAAGTGATGTCCAGCCACTGTTTTACCGTGAGTTCTCCACGACGGACAAAATAACCGAATTGGATTTGACTGTTACTCATGAATACAGCCAAGGCAACACCTTGTTCCTTATGGTTGAATGTGATGCCACCTTATTAGCTAATCATCGTACAGAGGTGCAGGATGCCATTGAGAAGAATGACAGGAAAATAAAGGAATTGCTTGCACAGTCTGATATTGCCTATCGGGAAAACAAGGATGTCGATGCCATCTCCCTTTGTCTTGAGAGCGTTGCCATAGCCGCAGGGGGACCTAGCTCCTACAGTGTTGATACCTTGTTGAAAAAAAGCATCAACTATATTGGAAGCCTCAAGTTCCTTCTGGTCAAGGAAGAACCCGCCAAGGCAATCGTCCAGGTCAGGCTTGTCCGTAGCCGATTTCTGTTTTCCCCCAAGGTGAAGGATGCGGAAATAAGGGCTTCGTTTCTTAGTACCAACAGCCAGGGCCGCCAAGGAGAGGATACCCTCTTGTTCTCCACCTCTGATAATGGCAGCTTCACCTTTGTCCCCTATAACTCGGGGATTCTCAAACTTGGTACGGTCACTTTTCTCATTGATGTCCAGGCATTTCTCCAGACTCTTAAGCCTCTTCTTACCGAGCAGCAGTATCAGCAACTTCAGCAGGCGGTTGAGGAGAACTCGGCTATTTTCAATTATGACATGGTGAGTGAGTACGAAGGCAAGGAGATGTTGGTCAACATCAAGGAATACTCAATCGATGGGAAATTGCTGAAAGAGCACTTCCCTCTTCTTGAGGTGTCAGCTTTCCTTAACACCCACAAGATCAAACCTGTGGTGGACTATAGCGAGACCAAGGATGGTGCGGATTTGGCGCAGGAGCTTGCAGGACTGTATCCCGGGCAGCAGTACCTGTTGAGCGGCACGGTCGGTGTGGTGTCCAACGAGAAAGTAGGGTCGGATAATCTGGTGATTATCAGTGGACAAATGCAAATTTGGGATCTTTTTAAACAAAAAAAACTTGGGGATACCTCGGAAATCAAAGCGGTTGCTCCCACAGAGG
>JBAXZS010000007.1:0-27450 GCA_041670175.1 Sphaerochaetaceae bacterium
TATGAAGGAGTGGATAAGCGGATCGATGTTCTCTCCGCATTCCTTTCCAAGGGAGGAACAGTAAGGGATCTGGCTGCGTTTGAGCAATCCTATGCTCCTCCTTTCAATAGTGCAAAAGACATTCTCAACATGTTGGGATTTATCGCAACAAATAGTCTTGATGGCCTAGATAAGCTTGTTGATTACAAGAAAGCTCAACAAATGGTAGAAAATGGTGCTGTTCTCATTGATGTACGTTCCAAGGCGGAATTCGAGCTTGGGGCAATCGAAGGTGCAATCAACTACAGTCACGACACTATCCGAGACCACCTGGAGGACATCCCTAAGGATAAAGATGTTGTCCTGATATGTGCCATGGGACTCAGAGGTCATATCGCCTCAAGAATTCTCTTTCAAAATGGATTTACCCGCATCTACAACCTGACCGGTGGATATAAGACCTGGCATGCGGTCCTTGCTGAAAAGGATGCAAAGACAACAAAAGAAGATGTAGTTGCAAAGGAAGAAAAACACATGAACAATATCTTGACCCTTGATGCCTGCGGTCTCCAGTGCCCTGGTCCCATCGTCTCTCTCAAGAACAAGATGGATAGTATGAATAAAGGTGATGTCTTGGCTGTCAAGGCGTCCGACCCCGGCTTCCAGAACGATGTGAGATCCTGGTGCGACATCACGGGGAACATTCTCGAGAGTGTGGAAAGCAAGGATGGAATCATCACTGCGATAATACGCAAGGATGAAAAGAAATTCTGTGCAGTCGAGTCCTCTGAAAAGGGTGCGACCATCATCGTGTTCTCCAACGCCTTCGACAAGGCTCTCGCCTCCTTTGTCCTTGCAAATGGTGCCGCTGCCTCAGGGAAACCTGTCACCATGTTCTTCACCTTCTGGGGATTATCCGTATTGCGTAAGAAGCCAAACAAGAAGATTAAGAAGGATATGATGGGAAAGATGTTTGGCGCCATGCTTCCCAAGAGCATGGCAGGCTTGTCGCTCTCCAATATGAATTTCATGGGGATGGGGCCGAAGATGATGAAGAGCAGGATGAAGAAAAAACAAGTCGACCAGCTTGAGACAATGTTCGCCCTGGCAAAAGCCAACCATGTCAGGTTCATCGCTTGCCAGATGTCCATGGACATCATGGGCATCACCAAGGATGAATTACTTGAAGGTGTTGAGATTGGTGGCGTGGGCACCTACATGGGAGAGGCAAGCAAAAGCAATGTGAATCTCTTCATCTAGGAAGTCCTGTTACCTTGTGAACAATTGCCTATTTTGTTACAATGTCCCTCGTTTAATTGAGGAGTTGCACAACTATGCGAATGTCCACATTGTTTTCCAGGACTTTGAGGGAAGCACCCAATGGTGCCGACTGCAAAGGTTACGAATATCTCTTACGAGCCGGGTTCATCAGACAGATGGGCGCCGGCATTTTCTCCCTGCTTCCCTTTGGTTTCAAGTCCACCGTCAAGATTGAACGGATTATCCGTGAGGAAATGGACAGGATTGGCGCCCAGGAGATGCAGATGCCCGTGGTCAACACCGCCGATATCTGGAAGCAGACTGGGCGCTTCTACAGCATCGACAAGGAAATGAGCCGTTTTCAGGACCGCGTCGGTCGGGACATGGTACTGGCAATGACCCATGAGGAAGCCGTCACTGATGTCGCCACGGGCGAGATTGATAGTTACAAGCGTCTTCCCCAGCTGGTCTATCAAATCCAGACGAAATGGCGTGACGACCCTCGTCCCCGTGCCGGTCTGATCCGGGTAAGGGAATTCACCATGCTGGACTCCTATAGTTTCGACCGTAGCCAGGAAGCATTGGACAAAGTGTATAGCGACCATTATAGTGCCTATTTCAGGATTTTCAGCCGTTGCGGACTCCCTGTCATCGCTGTTGGAGCTGACAGTGGCATGATGGGTGGAAAAGTATCACATGAATATATGTACCTTTCCCCTATCGGAGAGGATACCATCATCACCTGTCCTGAATGCGGTTATACAGCCAATCGTCAAGTTGCGACTTTCAAGAAGGAATACCTCATTGAAGAACCCAAGGCCCTCGAGAAAGTCAAGACTCCTGAATGCAGGACCATTGAGGAACTGTGTAGCTTTTTGAAAATTGACAGCAAGAAAACGGCAAAGGCTGTCTTCATGGTGGGAACCTTCATCAATCCCCATAACGGGGAGGAAGAGGACAAGCTGATCGTCGGTATTGTCCGTGGTGATATGGAAGTCGAGGAAAACAAGTTACAGAATGTGGCCAAAGCGAATGCCTTGCGTCCTGCCCATATCGAGGAGATTATTGCGGGAAACATGGTCCCCGGTTTCGGTTCTCCCATCGGAGCCAAAGAGAATGTCATCAAGATCATCGATGACAGTGTTGCAAAAAGCAATAACATGGTGGCCGGGGCGAATCTCGAGGGATATCACTATCTCAACACCAACTTCGGGCGGGACTATGACGGTATTGTGGCCGATATCGCCAGTGCTGCCGAAGGAGATCTCTGCCCTGTCTGTGGTAAGCCGCTTCACGCCTCCAAAGGTGTTGAGGCTGGAAACATCTTCCAGCTGGGAACACGATACAGCCAGGCGATGAACCTGTACTTCCAAGACGAGGACGGAATTCGAAAGCCAGTCATCATGGGAAGCTATGGGATTGGGGTGGGAAGGCTCCTTGCCTGTCTCGCCGAGGAATATTGCGATGACAAAGGTCTGATTCTTCCTATCACCATCGCTCCCTACCAAGTGCATCTGGTAAGTCTGGTGAAGGATCTGACTGTCGGCGAGAAAATTTACAATGAGCTTCAGGATAATGGCATTGAGGTGCTGTACGACGACCGCAAGGAGTCAGCTGGAGTAAAGTTTGCTGACGCCGACCTGATAGGGCTACCGATACGTATCACTGTGGGCAACAGGAGCCTGCTGCAAGGTAAGGCCGAGGTGAAGCTCAGAAGCAAACTGGACGAGACTTTGGATTTCGACTTGGACAACCTGGTAAGCGAGGTCAAGGATCTGATCGCCAAATTAGACAAGGACATCAATGACCATATTGTGGCAAAGGAATGGAAGAAATAACTTGCAGGCGTGAGGATAGATCCAGAAAGACCGGCAATAATGCCGGTTTTTCTTTTGCCAAAAGAAGAGTCATATTGACAGGACTTGGAAAAAGATTCATTATGACTAAAAATATACATTTGGTCAAAAAGAGGTTGTGTCTTGCCAAAATGCTATTCCGAGCAGGAAAGAAAATACATTATAAAACGACTCAAGGAAGAAGCGGCAAAATGTCTAGCTTTATATGGGATCAGAAAAACCACCGTCGATGAGCTTGTCAGACGGGTTAAAATCCCCAAGGGGACTTTCTACTTGTTTTATCAGTCAAAGGAATCCTTGCTGTTTGAGGTGATATTGGAACAGCACGATAGGATTGAGAAGCAACTAGCTGAAGCATTATCCCAGTTTGAGGACAACCCTGTCACCTGCGACCAATTGACTGAATTGCTCTTTGGATTTTACAAGAGCACAGAGGAGATACCCATCCTGAAAATGCTCAACTCAGGGGAAATCGAGATATTGGTTCGTAAACTTCCTGAAGAAGTCGTGGCAAAGCATCTTGTTCAGGATAATTCAATGGTGGAAAGGCTATTTGCGAAGCTTGCCCCTGAAAAAACAAAGGACGCTGAAGTTTTTAGCGTTGCCTTGAGAAATATCTATTTCGCGACCTTGCATAAAGATGAATTCGAGGAACAGCATTTCGACGATGCGCTGAGACTTTTAATCAGAGGACTGGTAATGCAATTGCTGCAGTAACCCAGATTGGCAAAGTCTGAATGGATACGTTTACTATTAATTTGACTATATATACATACTTGGTCAAATAGTATGGAGAAGAAGTGATGATTGAAGTAGAGGACCTGACTTTCAGCTACACGAACAAACCGTTCATTGAGCACCAGAACTTTTCAGTTGATGAAGGTGAGATTTTTGGTTTTTTGGGACCCTCCGGTGCGGGAAAGACCACATTGCAGAAAATACTCACTGGGCTCATTCCCACTTATCGAGGAAAAGCCTCGATAAATGGCATGGAATGTAAAAAACATCCTAAGGGCTTTTACGAGAACATCGGGGTCGACTTTGAGTTCTCCACTCTTTACGAGAAACTCACTGCACGAGAGAACCTGCGGTTTTTCGCTTCGCTGTATGAGAAACATCCTTGTCGTCCTGAGACACTTCTTGAAGCTGTGAATTTACAAAATGACATGGATAAGAAAGTCTCGGAGTATTCAAAAGGTATGAAATCCCGACTCAATTTCATCAAGGCCTTGCTCCATGACCCTGCCATTCTTTTTCTTGACGAGCCCACCAGCGGACTGGACCCTACCAGCAGCCACCTGATGAAAGAGATGATCCTTAAGGAAAAATCCCAAGGAAAGACCCTCATTCTCACAACACATAACATGCTTGATGCAACAGAGCTCTGTGACAAGGTTGCTTTCATCGTAAATGGGAAAATCTGCGCAATGGACAGCCCTCATAATCTCATCATGTCAAAAGGGGCGGCGGCAGTCAGGTACAGTTATTATGAGAAGGGAGAGCGGAACAAGGAATGCAAACTATCAGAAACAGCAAAAGAGGAAAAGCTCCAGGAATTGATCAAAACCAATGGGTTGCTGTCAATTCATAGCGAAGAGCCTACCTTGAACGATATTTTCATCGAACTCACAGGAAGGACCTTGCAATGAGAATAAGAAATCTATTAATCGGTGACATCCGCTTTGAATTCAAGTATGGATTCTACTTCATATATCTCATACTGACGATCTTCTACCTTGCCTTGCTTCTCGCGTTTCCCGCCTCCTGGCGGCAAAAGGCCGCAACCCTTATGATATTTTCAGATCCGGCAGCCATGGGGTTGTTTTTCATGGGAGCAATCGTACTCTTGGAAAAAAGTCAACGAGTGATTGATGCCCTTACTGTTTCTCCCGTCACTGTCACGGAATACATAGCCTCAAAGGTAATCTCGCTCTCCTTTATCTCTGTCATCGTCGCAATGGTTTTGGCATTGTTCTCAGGAAATGGAAATCTAATCTGGATATTTGTGGGAACACTGCTCTCTTCGATAATTTTCTCCTTGCTGGGTCTGATTGTCGCTACAAAGATTTCAAGTCTTAACCAATTCTTCGTCAGGACAATACCAATCGAGATCCTCTGCTTTGCACCGGCGGCCCTGTTTTTCTTTGATTATTGGCCACAAGCGCTCCGTTGGTACCCTTTCTGCATCTGCCTGGGTCTACTTGCGGATAAGAATGAGAATCCCCTGTCTGCCTTGTTGATGATAGCGGCGACCCTGTCAGCTCTTCTTTTGATTGCCCATCGAAGTGTGGAAAAAATGTGGAAAAGCGAAGGAGGTGTGAAATTATGAGTGCACTTCTTAAGAGCTTTTGGCAGATGCTCCGTTGTGTAAAGCAAGATGGCATGCTGTTTCTTTCCTGCCTCGCTCCCTTTCTTTGCGGATGTTTTTTCAAATTTGCAATCCCCTCAATTGAAAGGATGTTAACAGGTTATTACGGACTGCCCCACATACTGTCATCCTACTATGCCCTTTTCGACCTGCTTCTGGCAACGATGACTCCCCTAATGTTCAGTTTTGTATCCGCAATGGTGATCCTGGAGGAGACGGATGAGCATACCGCGGGGTATTTGTTCATTACCCCCTTGAGGAAAAGCGGATATCTTCTATCAAGATTAGGAATCCCTCTTGGGTTTTCCTTGGCGATCACCATAGGAGCGCTTGAGTTTTTCAAGTTATCAGACATCAGCCACCACATCATGTTCCTTATCTCGGTTGCAGGGGTATTGCAAGGTCTGATTTCCGCATTGATAATCATCTCCTTCTCAACAAACAAGTTGGAGGGACTGGCGATAACCAAAATATCCTCCTTGATGATCTTAGGACTTTTCGGCCCCTTCTTTCTTACGGGAAGGACTGTCTTCCTCTTGTTTCCCCTCCCTTCACTCTGGATGGCAAGGATTTTGCTTAATGGAGGTTTCGGGAATATCTTTTTTGCGACACTAACATCCCTTTTATGGGTTACCCTGCTGGGTAAAAGTTTTTTCTGTAAGGTATCGGTGTAAAGCAGCAAGCTGGCAGAGGAGATCCAAGGGCTCCTCCTTAGGTCTCTTCTTCTGTTTATTTAAACTAGGCAAGGAACAGCTTGAGTCCGGCTATTTCTCAAGCGAATCCAGCCAGTCATCGATCTGGTCGTTGTGCTTGACCTTCGGATTCTTGAGAAGCAGGCCTTTCGCCATGACCATATCGACATGCCTCAGGGCCTTGAGGTCCTTAAGGGGATTATCCTTCAGTATAATCAGGTCGGCGCACTTCCCCTGCTCGATGGATCCGGTCGTCTTGTCGATACCGGCAATCCGTGCATTCCCCAAGGTGCCGGTAAACAATGCGAAAGAATTGGAAACTCCATAGTATTTGGCAAAATAAAAGATTTCCCGGGCCATGCTGTATGGGGTCACAAGCGGGCAGGACTCATCGGTTCCAAGTCCCACAGGAATCCCATTGGATAAGGCCATTTTCGCCCCTCCAATCATATGCTCCAAAAGAACACCGGAATTATAGGTGCACAAATCATTGAGCTGGGTAACAGAAGAAGGCAGTTTTGCCAAAGGCAAGGCAGGTGATGTCGTCACGATGAAGGCCGCTCCCCTGTTAAGAAATTGGGATACCAGTTCTTCATCAAGCAGGCTTCCATGTTCGATGGTATCCACACCATTCTCCAAGGCCACCTTGATACCCTGAGAGCTCTCTGTATGGGAAGCGACACGATACCCAAGTTCATGGGCTTTATCACACACAGCCTTGGTCTGCTCGGCAGTCATCTTCACAATACCCGGTTCGCCCTTCACCTTGGCATCCATGACACCTCCGGTGACGCAGATCTTAATCCAATCGACGTTATGGGCCTTCCTCTCTTCCACAAAGGACTGCAGCACCTTAGGGTCGTCACTGGTTTTTGCAAAGGTGCCATCACCATGCCCACCGATGCAGGTGATAGCCGGACCGGGGACAAGCAGACGGGGACCTGCCATCCTTCCCTTATTGATCAAATCACGGACACGGACATCGGAATAGGCGAAATCCCCACTGGAACGGATGGTCGTTACTCCTGATGCAAGCGCCTGCCTTACATGTTTCTTGACCATATTGTCGATAACAGGACGCCCTATTGGGCTATTGACGAACGCAACAAGATTCTTCTGGGAACTGCCACCACCAAGATTCTTTGCAGGTTTTCCTGTACCAAAGAGATGGGCGTGCAGATTGACCATACCAGGAAGCAGATATCTGCCTCCAAGATCAATCACCTCATAATCCCTGGGGGCATCCCCCTTGGCTCCGACCATCTCGATCATACCATCCTTGACAAGAACGGTAGAGTCTTCTATCAACGTGCCGATGTCAGTACCGACAAAAATGTTGGCATGAATAAAGGCATAGTTCTTTTTCCCCATATTGTTCCTCTTTTGTCATAATGCGTAATTCTCAAATTCGCAAAATAATTCTGAAGCTCCGCACCTTTGGTGTTTCATTACCATCTCGGGGTTGTCCATTTCCCAAAGCAATTGCCGTTTCCTCTGACTGACCATTCCCTTTTCAAAGGATGGCTATCAGAAAGAAGATTCCCAGAGACCCATTCTCCAAGAAGCTGGCAGCAAGGGTATCCCAGGACCTAACGATACGGGCTAGCCCTCTCCCCTGTCCTTGGTGATAGCTGAGGTGTATCCCAATCGAGCATTCTCATGCAAGTACCCATCCGATACTCTCTATCTCTTGAGCATCCTGGAAGCTGAATCCTCCAGTTCCTCTGATTACTGCACAAGCACTCTTGCCATGCTTTATGTAAAGCCCAACTGCTTTCTTCCTCTTTTCATATGAATGCATTCCTTTCTCCTCAAGGGGTCAAAGAAAATGAATTCACTCCTGGAGACTTGAGTAATTATGGTGTTTCTTACATCTTCAAAGTGAAACCCAATCCACTTTTCCCTTAGGAGGGAAACCAGAGTAAGAGACGGCAACTCCATTAACCGTCAAGGAATAATCCCAACTGGCATGCAAGGATCCAAACCGAGGATCAGCAAAGGTATATGAAAGAGTTTGCATATCAAGCATTACCGCATTTTCCATACTCCTTTCAAAATCAGCAAAGGAAGAGAATTCCTCAGGTTCCGCTGCTCTGACCAACCAAATACAATTTCGACCTTTACTGATGAATTCCCTATCCCTATTCGGCCCATAGGTGCGAAGTTGCAACCCGTTGGAGCTGAAGATTGCAACATATCCCCCATTCGGAGCCTGGGCAAACAACCAGTCTCCTTTATGTTTCCATAAGGCAAATTCCATAGTAGGAAAATACACATGGGTAAAATCCACTTCATGGGAAGTCGGGATTGAATAAAGCGAACTGGCAAAACTCTTGTATTGATTCACTCGGGGAAGCATTCCATTACCCGCCCAATAGGATGGACGGGCATGCCCGAACTCTGCCAGTTCTCCCGGATGAGTAATCCAGAGCTGAGCAGTCGCGCTAAAGAGCACATGCAAGGGATTTTCCTGAAATCCTCGAATCCCAACATGAAAGTTGTTGGCACTGGTCATTGAGAATCGATGCGTCTTGTAAGAATAAAGGTCGACATATCCCTCATAACCTTGAGTAGACTGACAAACCAGAGCCTTTCCTTTCGGCACCTGGTAATATTGCCGGTACTCCTTTGGTGGTTCGTAATCCGAGAAGCAGAAGGCGACCACCCCTTTTCCTGCATGGCTTACGTTTCCTATTCCGTATCCTATATAATTGAGAAACGAAGGACAGTTTGCATTGTTGGCAAGAAGCTCCTTGGGGTAAGTTCTTCCTGCTGTTGTGCAAAAGACTCCGTCAAAAGAATAGACAGATAAGAGGTGGAAACAAAAATCAAGGGCTTCTCTTGCCCGTTGCTTCAGTTGCAAATCACAAGTCTGTGCATATAAGTTAGCAAAGCCCAAGGTGTCGATGGGAAGATATGCAGGACTGTTCCATTCGGTAAAACCTTGTTTGAAAAACATATCAAACCAACCATTGAGCAAACCTTTCGCCTTTTGTTGCATCTGGGTTCCTGTCATTCCACTATTGGGGAATATTTCATTAGGATACAATTCCCCGCAAAGTAACTGGCAAACATGGAACATAAGCGCATGGTTCTCGCTCCAGAACCACATTCCATCGCTTCCCGGCTCATCATGCCAGTATCGAAAGTTGAGGATACAATTCTTCATAGCCTCAAGCATTTCCTCACTAAGCATTCCGCTGTGGGAGAATTCCCTAAGAATATGGGGAAAATAGGGAAGATAGAAATCACTGCAGTCACTACGGCGATTGATAAAAGCAATCTGACGTCTTAGGATGCTCTCAATCTCCCTCATCTCTCCCTTTGCATGCAGAAGGGCTACCGCCCTATTCCCATTCTGCTCTCCATATTGAGAAAGGAAAACAAAAGCCTGCTGTTTTCTTTGTTCAATGGTTGGAAGAATCGGAGGAAGCAGGGAGAGGGGAAAATTCTCCATGGTTATTGCATTGCAGATTGTCATGCCCTCCACTTCAGCCTTGGTCTTGAATTGCAAGAATCCAAAGGGAAGCTTTTCACAGGGTCCTAGGGAAGCGATATGTTTTGAAGGAGCAAAAACAGCCTGGGTTGAATACAGTATTCCTGCCATTTCGTTCTCTTCCGTAGCTCCCTCAAGGGAAATGACAAAGGCTTTGTCTGTATAGGGATTATCACAAGTAAGCAGCACCTCTCCTTTTTCAAAATGATCCTGAGTGAAAGCCAGGCTTCCCAAAGCATGCTCAACAGCAAGAATCTCCATCGCATTTCTTTCCCCGATAGGAAACGATTGCAGTAAAAACGGCATGGGTTCTTCGGTCATAAGGGAAAAAGAACACTCGGAATCCCGTTCTGCGAGTTCATCCCAATAGACAATCAATTCATTATTCCCAGCCTGTAAGGGAAGTAAGAAATTTGTTTTACAAGCGACATTCCGTTCAAAAGGATTGAATTCAATCACCAGATTCCCATTCACCCAAAGAGAAAAACCACCACAAACACTCAGAGTACAAGGAATTTCCAAAACTCGTGGAGAAGAAACCAGGGAATAAGCGACAGCGCTAATCCAAGTGGGAGAAGGCCAGAACCGTGAAAGGGAAAGAACAGGATCCCCAAAAGGGAAATGGGAGTGAAGCATGCTTTCGCTCTTATTGAAGAAGACTGTTGCCAGTGGCTCAGGTTTGGTGAGAACCGGTTTTTCAGGATGAAACGCCCTTCTTCTTTTCAAGAACTCGACTCTCAAGGGATTCTCATGGGTCGCTGCACTGCTATATCCTTCAAAAACACTGGCAGAAGTGGTGATTTTCACCCGTTCCCCCGTATATGTTTCATGATGGATTTCACTTACCAGCCAATGATTCAGATAGTGGCTCTTCTCCAGGTTCGTGGCCAGGACATTCATAGATTGCCTCTTAGCCCAAAGTATATGCATGCTTTTTTGCAATCTCCACACATTTTTTGCTCTGTTCCTTATTTCTGTATTGCATTCCATGCTTTTTGAAGACAGGTTGATCCCATAAGGAATCAATCATGAGGAACAAAATTCTCAACCATCAAAACATGTTTTAGGATTTTACATCATGCTTCCCTGAAAAAAAATAACGCATCACCTTTTTCTCGATGATGCGTCTCCCTGATTGAAAGAAACCACAAGAACCTAATTTGCCCCAAGTTTCTTCAGTTCATTGACAATATAGGTTCTTTTCTGACTCTTGGCATATTCAAGGACAGAATGCCCTTGGTAATCCCGGGCGTTGATGTCCGCTCCCTTGGCTATAAGCTCAGAGACAACACGTGTCTCAGGATTGGCATTCACTGCCATGATCAAAGCGGTTTCCCCAAGATAGTTACGGGCATTCAAATCAGCTCCTGCAGCCAGAAGTGCATCGATAATCTTTGGGCTAGTACTTTTATTGGCGGCAAGATGCAAGGCATTGGAACGGTACTTCGGCTCTGCTTCCTGAATGTCGGCGCCAGCACCAAGAAGAGCATTCAACACAGCAACACTCGCATTATACTGTGCGGCCAGCATAATAGGAGTCATGCCCCATTCGTTCTGTGTGTGAATGTCGGCACCAGCTTTCAACAACACTTTGACTTCAGAAGCCTTTGTTGCAGATACAGCAGCTGAAAGAAGCTTTTTATTAAGACTCTCAACACTTTTTGCCATTTATTTGCTCTCCTTGTTACTTTATTTGATAACTAAAGTTACTTACTAATAGTATTTCAAAATTGAAAAGAAAAGTACAGGGTTTCAGATAAAAAAAAGAATTTTTAAGAAAACCAATGTTTTTTATATATACCTCAGAAATATTAAAGAAAACTCTTGATTTCAATTATGGTTAACGAAAACAATAGAGTGAAAATACGAAATAAAAAAATCAGGGCTAAAAGGCTAATTTTTTTATTTTGTTTTTCTTTGGCTTTTGCCATCATGTATCCCTGAAAAACTGGATATGCTATACTATTTGTCATGGTAACGAAAGAAATAATTAAAGAAATACCGAAAGTCGAGCTTCATGACCATCTTGATGGTGGACTACGGGTCCAAACGGTCATCGACCTTGCTAAAGAATATAAGGTCAAACTTCCCTATGAGAATCCCCAGGACCTTCATTCCTGGTTTGTCAAAGGGGGAAATCAGAAAAATCTCAGCCTTTATCTTGAGTCATTCTCTCTCACCACCGCTGTCATGCAAACAACCGAGGCTTTATACCGTGTCGCCTTTGAAGCGGTGGAAGACCTGTCGCAAGAGCATGTATGCTATGCAGAACTTCGTTTCGCCCCCATGCTTCATCTGTCAAAAGGCCTAAAACCCGAGGAGGTAGTACAATCCACCCTTGACGGGCTCATGGCTGGAGGCAAGGCCACGGGCTTGAAAGTAGGCTTAATCCTCTGCGCATTGCGCAATCAGGCTCCCTCTGTTTCCTTACAGGTAGCTGAGCTTGCAGTTGCCTTCAGAGATCGAGGCGTTGTTGGTTTTGATCTGGCTGGGGATGAGATGGGCTATCCCCCTAAGAAACATCTTGAGGCCTTCCAATATATCAGGAACAAGAACTTCAATATCACCATCCACGCAGGTGAGGCCTTCGGGGTGGAATCAATATGGCAGGCCATCCAGTTATGCGGAGCATTGAGAATCGGACATGGGACCAGACTTGTTGAGGATATGCAACTTCAAGGTACGCATATTGAGCAAATGGGATCACTCTCACATTTCATCCTTGACAGACGTATTCCCATGGAGATGTGTCTAAGCAGCAATGTGGGAACAGGTGCTGTCCAAGATTATCCCAGCCATCCATTTCCGCTTTTCTTCAGAAATAATTTCCGAGTATTCCTCTGCTGTGACAATCGACTGATGAGCGATACCACCTTGACCAAAGAGATGGAACTCGCGGTAAAGTATTTCGATCTTACTTTCAATGACCTGGAAAAACTCACGATCAACGCCATGAAGTCGGCTTTCATCCATCAGGACGAGAAACTGGTGATTATCTATGACGTGATTAAGAAGCGATATGCAGAGCTGAGAAAAAAGTATTCAATCCAATAATATCACAAGGTCCTGCGAAATACTTCCAAAGGATGAATATGAAGGCGGGCCACGCAGTAGATATAGGCTCCAAGCAAGCCTGCCAGATGGGTAAGGTGAGCGATGTTCCCTCCTACTGAGAATACCTGGCTATACAGCTCAATACCTGCATACAGCACAATCAATAAAGGTGCCCGAATAGGAATAAGACCGAACACGAAAATTTTTGCATAGGGATAAAAAACCGCAAAAAGCAGTAATACCCCGTAAATTGCTCCTGAGGCACCTACCAGCACCACATTCTTTCCTGCAAGCACGTAGCACAGAAAGCTTATTATCCCACTGAAAGTCCCTACGAGTAAGTAGAAAAGCAAGAACTCCCTGCTTCCGAGTTGCTGTTCCACCATCGTCCCAAATATATAAAGGCTGAGCATATTGAAAAAAAGATGGGAAAATCCCCCATGAACAAACATGTAGGTGAAAAACTGCCATATATACCCATGAAGCACAAACGAAGGAATCAAGGCCAGATAGTACTGTAGGTCCTGGAACATATATGTGAGGAAATACACCACCAGATTGGCGACAATAAGCTTGAGAGTCATGTTTGTCTGTGTGTATCGTAGCTTTTGGTTCAAAATAATATTTCTCATAGTATGAAAGGTAAGATACCCCGTTCTGAACGTCAATGAGCAAAAAATTCACACTTGACACCTCTTGCACAATAAAAGTGATAAAAACAAGTCAATACAAGATAAAAAGTTGGCACGGTACGTGCATCATACATATCACCAGAGCAAAAAGTTTTTTCATTATTAACCTCCTAGACTATGGTGCCGGTCAGAAAGTGGCCGGCACCTTTTTTTTACCTTTTTCCTTCTCAAGGTGTGCAAACTTGTCACCCTGTAATCTTTTTTCACAGTAAAATTGATGATTTCCACCTAAAAAACCCTTCTAGAGGCTTTAATTGAAGTTGGCACGGCTTTTGCAAGTAAGTTAATGAGCAAAGAATTTCAGTTTTTTTCAATCAAACCTCCTTTAGAATGTGATTTCTTTGGCACTAGCAGTCTCTCCCCACCCCACAATTTTTAACTGCTAGTGCCTCTTTTTTTGCCTAAATAAGAAGGCCAAGTGAATCCTTGAAACCACGAACGATTTGTTCATTTGAAGAAGAAATGCCTGAGAGCGTGCGCTATACCATCATGGTCGTTGTCATCAGTGACATAGCAAGCAAGCTTTTTCACTTTGTCTGTACCATTGCCCATGGCGACAGGATAACCGCAAGCCTTCAGCATATCCTCATCATTGTCGTAATCACCAAAAGCCATCACCTGGCTTGGTTTGATTCGGTAGTAGTTTGTCAAAGTTACAAGCGCCTTGGCCTTGCTTGTCCCCTTGAAAGCAGTCTCCACGATGTATGGAGAAGAAGAAAAAATCTCAAGTTCGTCTCCTAAAGCATACTGAAGGATCGATTCCAATCTCTTTACCTTCGCAGGGTCCTCGGACTTGGGAAGTATCTTGTAGAACACATGGCCAGTTTTTTCCCAATTGTCCAACAGGGTATCAAAGCGGACAATAGTTCCCTGGCTATGGGACATCCTTACTTGCCGGTCATACCAATACCCTGTTTGCTCCATATACCAGTTATCAAGGTCAAAGATGATATTGTCCATCTGCTCCATGCTCGAGTAAAAAAGGACCTTTCTTGCCTGTTCAACGGTGATGGGATTATTGACTACAATCTCCCCCCCTATTTCCACATAGGCGCCATTGAAACAGCAAAGGGGGGCATCAATGCCCAAATCCTCTCTTAGAAAGGTCATTCCAGAACGAAAACGTCCCGATACCAGGGCAAAAGGGACATCACGCTCGGTGACGACTCTTCTAATCAAACAGTTGGTATCCTTTGATATCTTAAGTTCGCTGTTCACCAGAGTCCCATCGACATCAGAACAAATAAGACGACAATCCACCATTTCTAGCCTTTTACCGCTCCCGCAGTCAAACCCTTTACAACATATTTTTGGAACACCATGGTAAGAAGAATGGCTGGTCCCATGATAGCGACCGCAGCAGCCATCACCGCTCCCCAATCGACCTCAACATATGACAAGAAATTGTACACAGCGATTGGCAATGTCCGTGTCCTCTGCTGGCTGAGGACCTGACTGAACATGAAATTATTCCAACTGAAAATAAAACTCAAGGTAGTGGCTGTCACAATACCCGGCGTGGAAAGAGGAAGAACAATGGACAAAAAGGTCTTCTGCCTTGGTTGCCCATCGACCATGGCGGCCTCCTCGAGCTCAAGGGGAACAGAATCGAAATAGGGAGTCATCACCCAAACTATCAAAGGAAGGGCAATAAGCATATGCGACAGGATAAGAGCCACATAGGAGTCCATCAGATGGAGACGGGAGAAGACTATATACCACGGCATCAAAAAAGAGATACCGGGCATCAGACGAGCGACAAGGATAAAGATTGAAAGTTTTTTCTGCTTGAATCGGGCAATGGAATAAGCGGCAGGAAGACCAAGAACCAGCGATAGGAGGACAGCAGCAAAAGCCACTACCACGGAATTCTTCAAGTATCTTGTGAAATCCTGCTCCACGAACACCCTCCGAAAATTTTGCATGGTCGGATGAAAGATGAATCTTGGCGGCCAGGCAATGATATCCACCTGGGTCTTCAAAGAACTCATCACCATCCAGAGAAAGGGGAAAATAATAGGAATTACAATGAGGATAAGGACAACGGGGAACACAATCCTAAAAATTCTTGAGTTTTTCATAATTCTCTCCCTACACCTCAAATATCTTACGCAACCGCATGACCATCAAGCTGAACGCCAGTACTATGATAAACAGGATGACCAGCATGACTGAACTCTGACCCATCCTGAAGTATTCGAAACTGTATTTGAACGCCAGGATATTCAGATTCTCCGAGGCGTAGCCAGGACCGCCGCCCGTCATGGCATAAATAATATCGTAGGTTTTCAGAGCATCGATTGATCTGAGAATCACTGCGGTAAGGATAGTCGGCATGAGCATGGGAAGAGTGATTTTGAGAAGCACTTGTCTACTGTTAGCTCCATCGACCATGGCTGATTCATAGGGTTCGGAAGAAAGTCCCGCAAGACCAGCCATCACGATAAGGGTTATCATTGGAGTCCATTGCCACACATCGACAAGAATCAACGAGGGCATGACGGTGGAAGCACTGGTAACCCAGCCGGACTGGGGCAATCCAATCTTGTCCAGCACAAAATTGAGGATGCCGATAGTCGGATCATAGAATAGGTTCCAGACGATACCGACAGCGACGGGTGTCGCCACAAGAGGAAGCAAGAGCACCGTCTTGAGAGCTCCCTTGCCATGGAATGTGCGATTAAGCAATAAAGCGATAGCCGTTCCCAGCACCATCTCAACGATGACGGCACCAAAGGTAAAATAAAAAGTCCTTCCCAGGGCTGCAAGAAATCGTGGTTCCTTCAATACGGCCAAATAACTTGCAAATCCGACAAGAGACAAATGTCTCCCACTCGTAAGAGTCCAATCGGTAAAACTAAGGAAAAAAGTATAACATACAGGAAATACCATCAAGATTATTACAAAAAGACAGGCGGGAAGCGGGAAGAAATACTTGATATTCCGCTCAAAAAAACCTTTCCTTATCATCAGCTCCTCCTCGCAACGGTAGTAAACAGAGATACGGCCGTTAGGGGGCCGTACCTCAGAAAAAAAGCAATAGCTATTGACGATATTCATCATCGGTCTTCAGCAAGTCATTGACAGCTTTCACCTTTTCAACGGCTAAAGCTGGAATCTTGGCGGATTCTCCATTGGTGTTGATGGATTCAATGATAATCTCTCCGATAAGGTCACGGGCAGCTCCGACACTACTCATATAGGGACGATCATAAGGATACCCGTTCTTTGCCGCAGTAGCCTGCGACTCGACAAGACCAGGATTCATGACAGCAAGAACATCCTTGTCTTTCCATGCGGAATTACGCGCCATGGTGATATCCTTCATCATGCCTTCCTTGGCGAGTTCGGCACTGGTCGCCCATGTAAGGAATTTCTGTGCAGCATCCATGTTCTTGGTCTTGCTTGCAATAGCCATACCCCAAGACACCACAATGAAAGGATTGTTTGCCTTCGGACCCACAGGGAAGGATGCCACCCCAACATTTTCCTTGGGAATGACGGTCTTGGCTGGATCGACAACCTGTCCATAGAACACAGAGGCATCAGTCCACATAGCGACCTTTCCAGCCTGGAACACAGGCATGATGTTCTCCCATGACATGCTGGTGATACCCTGTGGACCATACTTGCCATTGAGTCTTCCATAGTAGCGGATAGCCTCAATAGCCTCAGGGCTATCAAATACGGCATGCCCGTCCTGGAGATAGCGTCCTCCAAAGTTATATACATAACTGGACATCTGGGTTACTCCTGCGTTACCCTTTCCTCGGGAAGCGAAACCAGCGACCCCATCCTTATCAAGTTTGGCAGCAGCAGCCTCAAGTTCAACAAAATTTGCGGGGACAGAAATACCAGCCGCCTTCAACAGATCCTTACGATAGTAAAGCACCTCCCACTCCGTTACCAAAGGAACAATGAAGTTTGTGCTCCCTTTCTTGCCAATATCGACAGTGCTCTGAGGATAATCAGCAAAGTCATAACCACTCAATGCAGAATACCAGCCATTTTTCATAAACAGCAGGCCTTCCTGTAAAGGACGGGTCATGAACACATCTACCGTTGAGGACCCGGTGGCAAACTCAGTGGTAAGTTGCTGGGTAAGTTGCGACTCCTGAAGTTGCTCAACCTTCACCTTGATCCCTGTGGCTTTCTCAAATTCAGGAATCTTCGCCTTGAGCAAATCCCCATAGGGATGGTTTGCCAACATGACACGGATCTCCTGTGTCTTAGGAGTTGCCGTTTCTTGCCCGCCTTGGGCAAAGAGCGGAAGGCCAAGACACAATACCAGCAGTATCATACACACAACCATTTTTTTCATAACAAAACACTCCTTTTTGTTCTTCAATTGTTACATTATTATTCTACAGGTTTTGAAATCTGTAAATAAGAAAAGAATATTTTTTTATTTGCATGAATATTTATTTCATAATATACTAGCCAGGAGGGAGCAACTTGGAACCATGGAAATCATAAGCGCTACATATACAATAAAGAGCAACTACCAGAACCTCAGCATCAAGGAAAAGCAAATCGCGGACTATATCCTGGCCCATCCTCATGAATCCATCAATCCCAGTATCGAAGAGCTTGCTGGGAACATTGGGATCAGCGAGGCCACATTGGTGAGATTTGTCAGGAAACTAGGTTTTAGCGGATATCAGAAGTTCCGGATTGCCCTCGCCAGAGAATCGGTGACCAATGCACAGCAGGTTTTCGAAGTCGAAGTCTCAGATAAGGAAGATGCGGTCGATCTGGTGTTCAGCCACACAATCAAGGTGCTCCAGGAAACCTATAAACTGGTAAACAAACAACTAGTCAAGGAAGTGGCAGGCCTCATCACAAACGGAACCAGTCTCTATCTCTTTGGTCTTGGAGGTTCTAACATCTCGGCCAGGGATGCTTTCCATAAATTCATCCGTACAGGTTTGTCATGCAACTTCGCTGAGGATTTTCACATGCAGCTGATGCTCGCCTCCCAGGCTAAGAAAACCGATGTGGCAATTCTTTTTAGTCATATGGGAGCAAATTACGATATTCTTTCCATCGCTGAAGAATTGAAATCCCATCAGTGCAAGCTTATTGTTTTCACCAGTTATAGTAAATCGACTTTGGCAAGGATGGCTGACACGGTGCTAGAAGTATGTCCGCTTAATAGCGATGTGGTCGCAGAAGCCTTCTCAGCCAACATTGCCGCTTCGACTTATATCAACGCCTTGTATGTGGAAATCATGCAGTTACGAGACAAACAAGGATTGGAATGCCTGAATAATATGCGGGAAGCAATCGCAAAAAGGCGTATCTAAAGGAGTAATTATGAAAGCCTCAATTGGTTTGATTGGCCTTGCGGTCATGGGGGAAAATCTTGTCCTGAACATGGAAAGCAAGGGGTATACCGTCGCTGTTTTCAACAGGACGACAACCAAAGTGGATGCATTCCTCGCTAAGAGGGCAAAAGGCAAAAAGGTACTTGGATGCCATAGCCTTGAAGAATTGGTTGATTGTGTGGAAAGACCCAGAAAAATCATGATGATGGTCAAGGCCGGCGAGGCGGTGGACCAAATGATCCAGCTTCTCCTTCCTCTTCTTGCAAAGGGCGATGTCATCATTGACGGAGGCAATTCCAATTTTCAGGATACCCAACGCAGGGTCATTGACGTTGAACAAAGGGGAATATATTACATTGGCACAGGGGTCTCAGGGGGAGAAGAAGGCGCCTTGAAAGGCCCTTCCCTGATGCCTGGAGGCAGTCAGGAAGGATGGCCTTTGGTAAAAACGCTGTTTCAGGATATCTCGGCAAAAGCTGGAGATGGAAGCCCTTGCTGCGACTGGATTGGCAATGGAGGTTCCGGACATTTCGTAAAGATGGTCCATAATGGTATTGAATATGGGGACATGGAGCTTATCAGCGAGGTATACGATCTGATGAGAAAGCTTCTTGGTCTGGATTATTATTCCATGCAGCAAACTTTCCTGGAATGGAACAAAGGAGAGCTTAATTCCTTTCTTATCAAGATCACCGCTGATATCCTGGGGTATATGGATCAGGACGGGACGCCATTGGTTGAGAAAATTCTTGATGTCGCAGGCCAAAAAGGTACAGGGAAATGGACAGGGATTGAAGCCTTGAATGAGGGTATCCCCCTGACTCTTATTGTTGAATCGGTGTTCGCCCGGAGCCTGAGCAGTGAGAAAGAACAAAGGGATTTCGCCAGCAAGCTGTTTCCACAAACAGAGAAACCATACGAGGGTAACCGTTCCGAATTCATCCGGAATCTTCAGGACGCTCTCTATATGGCAAAAATCATTTCTTATGCACAAGGCTTTGAGCTCATAAGAAAAGCAGGGAATAGTTTCGAATGGAATCTGAATCTTGGAAACATCGCTCTCTTATGGCGGGGAGGATGTATCATCCGATCTTCTTTCCTCGAAAAAATAAGCTCGGCCTTCACGGAGACCCCCCGGCTGGAAAATCTGATTCTCAATCCATTCTTTCAATCAGAAATCAAAAAAAGGCAACAAGGATTAAGGAATGTAGTGGCACGAGCTGCGCTGCAGGGTATTCCTGTTCCTTCTCTTTCCGCCGCTCTTTCCTGGTTTGATGGATACAGATGCAATAATCTTCCTGCTAATCTGATACAAGCGCAAAGAGATTATTTCGGAGCTCATACCTATGAAAGGAATGATTGCAACAGGGGTGAATTCTTCCATACCAACTGGACAGGACACGGGGGAACCACTGCCTCGACTACTTATACCGCATGAAAAGGAGTTACTGTAATGTCTTTGAATATACCAAAGAAAACCGAAGGTGGAATTGATTTTGCCGCTCTTGGAGCATTAGTTGTGCGATTGGATTCTGGAGTGATACCTCTTGAGTATGCAAACGAGTTGGGAATGCATGTCTCAGGTGGGGAATTCAATGTCGCTGCAAATCTGGCAAGGGCTTTTGGACAAACAAGCGCGATCATCTCCGCCATGGTTGACTATCCCATAGGATTGAAAATCGAAAGCGAAGTACGAAGAATGGGCGTCATCCCCTTTTATAAGCGCTTCGCACATGATGGGGTCCGAGGTCCGAACATGGCCCATGTATATAGCGACAGGGGCCAAGGAATACGTGCTCCCGTGGTGTTTTATAACCGTAGCAATGAAGCTGCGGCTTTGCTCACCCAGGACAGCTTCGATTGGAATGCCATCTTTTCCCATAATGTCCGCTGGGTCCATAGCGGTGGTATCTTCAGTGCCTTGTCCCCGACCATTCCTGGATTAATCATCAGGATGATGAACGAAGCTCACAAGAAGGGAGCTATCGTCTCCTTTGACTTGAACTATCGTGCAAAACTCTGGGCTTCAATCACCCAAGAGGGAACAAACCCACAAAAGAAAGCACAGGAAGTGCTCTCCAAGATAGTAGAGAATGTGGATGTGCTCATTGGTAATGAGGAAGATTTACAGCTTGGCCTTGGTCTTCCAGGACAGAAAATTTCATCCATGGACAAACTTGACCCATCGGCCTTTTATTCCATGATGGAAACAGTCTCCCGTCGTTTCCCAAATATCAAGGCGGTTGCAACCACCATGAGGGAAGTGCAATCAACCAATTCCCACAATTGGAGCGCAGTGCTTTGGCTTGATGGCCAAGGATACCAAGCTCCGAAGTGCCATTTGGACGTCTATGACCGAGTCGGAGGCGGAGATGGTTTTGCGGCAGGCCTGATCTATGGTTTCCTGGAAGGGAAAACACCTGAGGAGGCTTTACGGCTTGGATGGGCTCATGGCGCGCTCCTCACCACTTATCCCGGGGATACGACGATGGCAACGCTCGCCCAGGTGGAGGCATTGGCGAATGGAGCCAATGCAAGAATCCAAAGATAGCTGGATTCAGTCCCGGACGTTGAGGTATACTGCGTTTTATGAAAGAAATACGGTATGCGATCATCGGCTGTGGTAAAGTCTCTTCCCTCCATGCGAAGGCACTCTCTGTCTCCGAGGGGAGCAGGCTCGTGGCGGTATGCAACCATCACTTGGACAAAGCGCAATCATTCGCCCGAATATGGAATGTCAATGCATATGATGACATTACCTCTATGATAACGAAGGAGAAGGTGGATGTGGTAATCATCACCACTCCACATCCAGCTCATAAAGACAATGCGATTGAAGCAATGAGAGCTGGTTGTCATGTCCTGACGGAAAAACCGATGGCGACCACAGTCGATGATTGTATGCAGATGCTTGATGCCGCACTAAAATACCATAAGAAACTTGCAGTGGTAAGCCAGAGACGCTGGTATCCTGCGAGCCAACGTATCAAGAAAGCCATCGAGGAGGGGAAATTGGGCATTCCTATGCTCGGGGAGGCTACCGTCCTTGGTTGGAGAGACGAGAAATATTACCTATCAGCCGATTGGAGAGGAAAATGGGAGAGTGAGGGGGGTGGTATCGTAATCAACCAAGCAAGTCACCAATTGGATCTTCTTCATTGGTATCTTGGACCGGTAAGGGAAGTATTCGGCTTCTGGAAAAACATCAACCATCCTTATATCGAAGTCGAGGATACCGCCGTAGGGGTCGTATTGTTCCAATCGGGAGCAATGGCCAGCATCACACTCTCAAACTCTCAAAGACCAGGACTTTATGCAAAAGTCCATATCCATGGGGATAGCGCGGCTTCTGTTGGCGTTCAGACCGACGGAGGAGCGATGTTCCTTCCTGGACAAGAGGGAATCATCCAACCCCCTCTCAACGATCTTTGGACCATTGCAGGGGATGAAGACAAACTGAAACTTTGGGAGAAGCAGGATACCGACTACTTTGCAACCATCGATGCGACTTGGTATTTCTTCAAGATGCAGATAGAGGATTTCACCCGTTCGCTTCTTGAAGACAAGAATCCTGCCTGTGATGGATTGCAAGGCTTGGAGACTGTCAAGCTGATCGAGGGGATATATTCTTCAGGAAGAAGCGGGAAACCGGTAATATACAGATAAGGTTCTTCTTGCTAGAATAAACACATGGCTACAAGTAGAAGAGACAAGGCGGATTCCTATACACTTCGAGCTCATAAAGAGGGTTACCCAGCACGAAGTGTCTATAAATTGGAAGAGATACAAAAGAATTTCCATCTGATCAGACCAGGGGACACTGTCCTTGATGTGGGGGCGGCTCCCGGCTCATGGACACTTTATACGGATAGGGAATTAATCAAAGGCAAGGGTTGTATTGTCAGTGTCGATCTCAATCCGCTGAACATCAATCCTATACCTTCCACGGTAACCGCGTTTGTAGGGGATGCCTTCTCCAAGGAGACCAGGGCGAAGCTTGTTGAGCTCGGCCCTTATGACGCCATCATCAGTGATGTGGCACCTATGACCACCGGAAATCGTTCAGTGGATACTTCCCGTAGCGAATATCTGGCCTCCCAAGTGCTTCTTCTCAGTAATGAGCAACTAAAAACCCATGGGAACATGGTGGTAAAAATCTTCCAAGGGGGTGGACAAGTGGAAATAATCAGGCAGATGAAAGAGGTTTTCACCAAAGTCAAACCTTTCAAGCCCCAGGCTTGCAGGGAAGATTCATTTGAAATCTATTTGGTCGGTCTTGATAAGAAACCCTAACTTTCCCCGTCGGTACGAATATGCACATCCAATTGATTAAAGGGGATTTCAATGCCTGAGGCGGTCAGTTTGTCATATTCCTCACTCTGAAATCTCCATTTCACTGTCCAATAGTCCTGGGGTTTCACCCAGGGACACACCATAAAGTCGATGGAACTATCCGCACATTTAGAGACTTCCACTACCGGCTGAGGATTGGGAAGCACCTCGGGATAAGAAGCCAGCATTTGCATAAGGAGAGTCTTGACCTGGGAAATATCCGTGCCATAGGCCACGGATGTGGTCATATCGACACGCCGTTTATCCATGTTGGAATAATTGACAATCGGGTTTCCCCATACCAACTTATTGCTCATGGTAATGCTTTTGTTATCAGGGGTAGCAAGCGAGACACAGATGAGGTCCATGTCTGTCACCGTACCACTGAGGGAACCGCTGTCAATGTAGTCGCCAATCCTGAAAGGGGCATTGATGACAATCATCACCCCACTTAGAAGATTCCCCAAGGTTTCCTGAAAGGCCAAGCCTAGGATGACCCCAGTCACTCCAAGACCTGTGAGCACAGGACCGATATTGATACCCATGTGCTGCAGGAACCAGACAGCGATGAGAATCCAGCAAATGATGTTTATTATCTTCAGAAGAAAATTAGCCATCAAAGCATTTATTGTTTTGCTTCTGCTGAATATCTTTTTTAAAACCGCTTCCAGCCAAATCGTCAGCAGTTTCAAGACCAAGACAATCAGCAAGCCACTGACCAGAGTAGCGAAAAAAGCCGACAAACCTTTATGAGACCAACTCTGGAAACTTGAAATAAACTGGAAAAGAAAGCTTTCGTCACCGCTTGTTTCAAATAACAACATCTCGATATTCCCTCATCTTGATGAAATCAACGGTACCATCGAGACATAAAAATAGCAAGGGAGGATTTTCCCTTGCTATTGGACGAATTGCTATTTGGAAAGAAGCGAATGTAGTTTCTTGGCGAAACCCACAGGATCTTTTGGCATCACACCTTCAACAAGCAAGGCTTGGTCAAACAACACCGAGCAGTAATCATCAATCTCCGACTGCTCAGAGGTGGAAGCGATCTTCTTGACCATGGGATCATCAACATTCACTTCCAAAATCGGCTTTGAGTCAGTATAGGACTGGCCCATGCTCTTGAGAATCTGCTGCATCTGCACAGAAGGATCGCTCTCATCAACCACAACAATGGCAGGAGAATCGACCAGACGGGCACTGACAACCACGTCCTTGACCTTATCCCCAAGACTCTTCTTGATAGTCTCAATCAACGACTTGGACTGGTCCGTCTTTTCCTTCTGCACCTTGTCGTCCTTCAGGTCATCCATGCTTCCGCTCTTGTTGATGGCCTTCAGGGGCGATTCCTTATAAGTCCCGATAGAGCCCACTACGATATCATCGATATCATCGGCCATGAGAAGGACTTCATATCCTTTCTTGGAATAAGCCTCCAACAAAGGACTTGCCTTGAGGGTTTCCTCTTTTCCTCCAGTGAGATAGTAGATCGTCTTCTGATCGGAGACCATCCTGTCCTTGTACTGCTTCAGGCTCACATAGCCATCCTCTTTTGAGGACTTGAACCTTACAAGTTCAAGCAGTTCATCACGATTGGCCCAATCACTATACAGACCTTCCTTCAACGGACGGTTGAACTGCTCGATGAACTTGTTGTAAAGCTCTGGATTGCCTTCGGAAATCTTCTTGAATTCACTTAGCAACCTCTTCACGGAAGCATTCCGGATGTTCGTCATGATCTTATTCTGTTGCAGAATCTCACGGGATACATTGAGAGGCAAATCCTCACTGTCGATAACACCACGGACAAACCGAAGATACGTAGGCAATAATTCTTTTTCATCATCGGTGATATACACGCGTTTGACATATAACTTCACCCCGGGCTTGTAGTCGGCATAGTTCATGTCCATAGGAGCCTTGGCGGGGATATAGAACAAGGTGGTGTATTCAGTGGCCCCTTCCGCTTGGGTATGGATATAGAACAAAGGATCATCACTATCATGATAAGTGTTCTTGTAGAAACTGTTGTAATCCTCATCCTTCAGCTCGCTCTTGCTCCGCTTCCACAATGCGGTGCAGACATTGATCTGCTCCACTTTATGCTCAATGGTCTTGGTACTCTTACCATCCTTATCCTTATTCTTGTCATCGTAGTTTTCCTGGTCATAGGCAAGGAAAATAGGGAATGCGATATGGTCGCTGTATTTTTTAATCAGTTGCTGGATTTCCCAACGGTTCGCATATTCATTACCCTCTTCATTGAGGTACAGAGTAATGGTCGTTCCCTGACTATCCCTCGTCGCAGGGACGACAGAATAGGTGCCTTGCCCATTGGAAGACCAGAGGAACGCATCAGCCTCTCCAGCTTTCCTTGAGAGCACCTCCACCTTTTCACTGACCATGAAGGCTGCATAGAACCCCACTCCAAACTGGCCGATAAGGTTGTTGTCCTTCTTCTGGTCCTCTGTCAAGGAAGCAAGAAACTTCTTGGTGCCTGAGGAAGCGATGGTTCCCAGATTGTCATTGAGATCCTGCTCGTTCATCCCTATGCCATTATCGCTGAGGGTCAGGGTTTTCTTATCCCCTTCCGTGAAGCTGATATCAATCCTAGGTTCAAAACTTAGGCTCTTGAGCTTTTCATCGGTCAATGCAAGATACTTTAACTTGTCCAAGGCATCTGATGCATTGGAAACCAATTCCCTTAAGAATATTTCTTTGTTCGAATACAATGAATGAATAATCAGCTGAAGTAGTTGAGATACTTCAGTTTTAAATTTCTTTTCCGCCATAAACAATCAATCCTCCAATACTGTGGATAAACATAATAAAATAATGGGTTAACGACAACTCCAACTTAACATAAAACCTCAGGATAGAGTATGCTTGTTGTATGAATTTTTCACAGCCTGCGGCAATCCGCGCTATTAATAGACTCAGAGTCCTCAATCTCGTGAGAAAAAACGAGAGGTTAAGTCGTGCTGATGTGGCAAAAACCCTAGAACTCAACAAGCCCTCGACAGGAGAGATAGTCCAATCTTTGTTGGATGAAGGTCTCCTGCAAGAGCAAGAAAAAGTGGAAACACTCAATGGCAGACGACCAACTCCTCTCGTCCTCAACAAGGATGGAAAACTGGTCATCGCGGTGGATATGGGCTCCCGCAACTGCTCCATGGCCATCTCAGATCTTAAAGGGAATCTTTTGAGGTTTGAACGATTTCCCACCCCTTTGGAACCAAAACCTGAGGAACTGTGTTATCAAGTGCTCAAATCTGTCATAAGAATGTCAAAAACAGGTACAAAACAAATCGCGGGTGCGGTTGTGAGCATGGATGCAAAAACCAGCGAGGATAAAAAGACAATTGAACATCAGTATTCCTGGAATTGGACAAATCTTCCATTGGCAGAAGTTTTTGAGCACAATATCGGAGCGCCAACCCTTTTAGTCAATAACGTGGAAGCCATGGTCTGTGGGGAACGCTGGTTTGCCAATACTTTAGAGAATTCCTTCCTTTATGTGAATTGGGGACAACATATCAGTAGCGCACTTGTCTATGGGGAAAAAATAATCAGTGCGGACACCATGCTGGGACATGTCAAGGTAAGCAAGACCGGGTTGTGTCATTGCGGGGATATCGGGTGTTTGGAAACCATTGCCAGTGGATGGGCTCTGTCTGAAAAATTCAACAATAAGACAATCAAGCAACTGAACGAAGAAAAACCAGAGGGTTTCGATAGCGCCATGAAGACGGCTTGTTCCGTTCTTGCCAGCATCCTCATTGAAGCAGTGCAGATTTGCGGTTGCCCAACCGTTATCCTTGGAGGAGGCATCAGCACCATTGGTTCTCCCTACATCGATTATCTCAAGGATGAGTTCTCCTGCTTGCTTCCCGCCCGGTTATCGAAAGTAAAAATCCAAGTCTCCCCTCTTGGGGACAAGGCAGGAATCCTGGGATCGGTAGCGGTAGCTTTGGATTCTTTCGTTTTCCAGCAAACTTTTCTTGACTCTCTTAAATAATCGAGGAGAAAAAATTTCCTTCTCACCCCATCGTATGTGATGGTCAACCGAGCCTTAATTCATACCTTCTATCAAAATAACACCAATGCTGGACAAACTAAAAACCGCTACCCACGATGGATAGCGGCAACCTCCTGGTATCTTAGACGCTGGAAAAATCGTCTAGGACGAAAAACAACGACAAGAATTATTATTACACCGATTTATTGTTTTGGCAAATTCTTTTTTCATTTTAGCTCTTTTGCCGTGAGCAGTAATATAAAGTGTCCCTCTAAAAAAGGGAAAGGAGAGGAACAAAAAGAATCCCATGGGAACCGTGTTATTCTTGGTTTAACGACAAATCAAAGAACATACGGAGGAACCATGGGACGGA
>JBAXZS010000008.1:0-25549 GCA_041670175.1 Sphaerochaetaceae bacterium
CCCTCTACCAGTTTCAGCACAAGCTTGATAATCGCTTCGTCTGCTGAAGAGCAATCCAACAAGACAAGAATATGGGAAAAGGGAGACATCACACACCTCCTTTGAGCGTTGATACCAGAAGGAAGATATTCAAAAAAATGATCATTGAGGAAATAAGGATCATTGCAATGAACTCGGTTGTATTACTCCTGAACACTCTCATAAGAGATCTCCTGCGGCAGAGGATAAGCAGGGGGATCAAGGTGAAAGGAAGCTGGATACTGAGGACTACCTGGCTAAGGATTAGGATTTTGTAGGTGTCCATCCCTATCAGGATAATGAGAAAGGAGGGGATTGCGGTAACAAAGGTCGCCACCTTGTATAAAAGAGTCCTGGGATCCTCCGGCTTGCCAAGAAAACCCGTAATAACATTTACCTCGGCCATGGAAGAGGTGATTGAGGAACCCACACCAGAAAACACCAGTGCGACAGCAAACAACAACGTCGCCATCCTCCCTGCAAGAGGTGTCAGGGTTTGGGATGCGTTGGCAATACTGGTCACCACTATCCCATTTGCATGGAACACTCGTGCTGAGACGATAACCATTGCACCGTTGACAACCAATCCCAAGGAAAGAGCCGTTGTCGTGTCAATTCGCTCATAGTGCAACAAGGAGAGCTTTTCTTTATCATCGATTCCCCATTTCCTAGAGTGGATGACATTCGAGTGAAGAAAAATATTATGAGGCATGACCACCGCACCCAACATGGCCATGGCCACAAAAATGCTGGACCCGTCAAGCTTTGGAATGAAGAACGAAGAAATGGCAGCCCCCCAGTCAGGTTTTACAATCACAAGTTCGGCAACATAGCACAAGGTGATGATACCAAGAAAACCGATGATGATTCGTTCCAGTTTGTGATAGCGTTGTCCGACGATGAGAAACACCTCAAGCAGTACCGTAAGCAGGGCGCCAAGGTAAAGGGGAAAACCAAGGAATAACTGAAAGCCGATCGCCCCTCCCAGCAACTCGGCAACATCGGTGGCGACACAGGCGAGAACGACAGTCACTCCTATGAGCGCCGATATCCCTTTGGGGAAATGCTCCCGGATATTCACCGCAAGGGATTTTCCTGTAGCAATTCCAAGCTTCGCAGCCATGTGTTGGACAACCATCAGCATGACAGTGCTTAGGGTGATGACCCAAAGCAAGGAATACCCAAAACGGGAGCCGCTTTCAATATTTGTCGCCCAGTTTCCCGGATCAACAAAGCCTACGGTTATCAAAAAACCAGGTCCAAGGAACGAAAGAAGTTTCCTGAACCCTTTTGTATTTATCATGATGGGGGAAGTATATTCTGTTTTCTCCAAAGCTTCCAGTATTTTCAGCGATCCATAGAGGGAAGCTCTCGTGAAGACGGGATCCCTCACTGTCGGAATCCCGTCATTTCTCTGTTAGTTCCTAGGTGAGTGAAGCCTCATAGATCGCCTTGATGGAATTTGCAATCATTGCATCAAATTCCTGGTTGGTCTGTTGGTACTGCAAACCCTGGGAAAGAGCTCTCGAGAAACTGGCGATGAGTCCATGGTTTTTTGCTAGGAGCCGATTCGCCTCAGTCTGGCTATATCCGCCAGACAAGGCCACAACACGCAAGATCCGGGGTTCTTTCATCAAGTCGGCATAGAAATCCACCCGGGTCGGGATGGAGAGCTTGCACATCACCCTCGCCGAGGAGCCAAGAGCGGAAAGATGCTCGAATATCTCTTTTTTCAGGATTTCCTCTGACAGTTCTTTATCCTTGCTATGGATATCCACTTCCGGCTCAATGATGGGGACTAGCCCGTCATTTATAATAGTTTTTGCAAGTTCGAACTGTTGGTCAACGATTTCCTTGATTCCCGCAGGATTAGCATTTTTGATGACGGAACGCATTTTTGTTCCAAAGATGTTTCGTTTGACGGCTCGTTGCAGCAATGCTTCCAATTGGGGAATGGGTCTCATCAATTGGACGCCATCTTTTAGTTCAGCCAACCCCTTGTCGATTTTCAAAAAGGGGACGATACCTTTCTTATCCCAGAGATAATCCGCCGTGTTCAGGTCCTCTATGGTACGGTCCATCGTGTTTTCAAACAGAATCGCCCCCAGAATATAGTCCGAGGTAAAAGCAGGACTGGTGATGATTCTTGTCCTCATGGCATGGACAAGGGAATACATCTCCCCCTCATTTGTATAGGCCTCAGGTGAAATACCATATTGCATCAATGCTTTTGGAGTACTGCCACCGCTTTGGTCCAGTGCGGCGATGAAACCTTTTCCATTTCCCATCCGGTTCAGTTGTTCTTTATTCACCTATTTCTCCTTGTTTTCGTTTTTTGCTTGATTAATTCCTATCTGATTATAAAATAATAAAATACTTGGAAACTTTCCAGTTTTTAGTTTGTTTTTTTGAAATTGAAATAAGAATGCGGTTTTCGTTATCCTGTCCGGGGTCTGACTAGCAAGAGTTTCGGGCGCAATACCCATTTTCCAGAACTGTCGCCAAGGGAAAAGGTAATCCCAACACAAAACAAAGTCCTTTAGGAACGCAAGCGCCATATCATGGGCTCAAGAGGAGCCTGGCAAGAGGTAAAAAAGGGAACCTTCCGATAAGACCAAAAGAAAACAACTGGTTTGAGAAGCATAAAAAAGGAGCCACTCCCATGCAGTTATAACCAACACCACATAAGGTTTCTCCATCAAACAAGAAAATAGCGGCGCAGGGAGTCGGACCCCGGACACACAGAATATGAGTCTGTTGCTCTACCAGCTGAGCTACGCCGCCGAAATTTTGTTGCGTTTCAGAGAATAGCAAAATAATTAATTTGTGTAAACAGTTAACCGCGGATTTCTTGAAACCTTAGGGGGAAAATCCCCTGCCGGCGATGACAGGGGACAAAAGACAATCAACGATAGGAAACCGAATTCCATCTGAGTTCGTTTTTGAGTGAGCGGATGGTGGTGTCCTTGTCTATCACCACCGCCTCGATTCCCATAGCAGCAGCCCAGTCGCACATCTGCTCGGCGCTAAGGTCATAACTGAAAGCAGTGTGATGGGCCCCCCCGCAAAGGATCCAGGCCTCTGCTCCGGTGGAAAGGTCTGGTTCCGGGGTCCAGAACGCGGTGGCTACAGGAAGTTTTGGCATTGGTTTCTCGGTCTTCTTGCAATTGACCACGCTGATGATCAGACGGAAGCGGTCACCCAGGTCAACAAGGGAAGTGGCGATGCCTTTCCCGCTTTTGCTGGTGAACACCAATCGCGCAGGATCCTCCCTGTTTCCCATGGAGAGGGGACAGCATCTGATGCTTATCTGTCCCTCTGCGATTGAAGGACAGACCTCCAGCATGTGAGCCTCAAGGATTCCTTCTTTTCCTGGGACAAGGTTGTAGGTATAGTCCTCAAGGAAACTTGTGCCTTTTGCATCCTTGATCCCTTGGGTCATTATCTTCATGAGCCGCACCATGGCGGCAGTCTTCCAATCACCCTCGGCACCAAAGCCATATCCTTTCTGCATCAGACGCTGGATGCTGAGTCCTGGAAGTTGCCTGAGTCCTTCCAGGTCCCCAAAATGAGTGACAATCGCCTGATAGTCCAAATCCTTGAGAAATTTCTCGATGCCAAGCTCCTGTTGCGCCTGTACGGAGACAAGACGCCTGAACTCGGCGCTGTCCCTTCCTTCAAGAAGGGTCCGGTACGTACGGTAATACTCATCGGTAAGAGCCTTTGTATCACTCTCGCTCACCGCGTTGACATATTCAACCAGATCGTGGATTGGATAAGCATCGACTTCCCATCCAAACTTAATCTGGGCCTCGACCTTGTCACCTTCAGTAACAGCGACATTGCGCATGTTGTCGGCGACTCTGGCGACCCGTACATGGGAGCTTTCTTCAATGCCGATGGCGGTACGCATCCATGAAGCGATGCGCTCTTGGACTGTGATGTCACTCCAATGCCCGGCAATTACTTTTCTCTCTATGCCCATGCGGGTGACAATATGGCCGAACTCACGGTCTCCATGGGCGCTCTGATTGGCGTTCATGTAATCCATATCGATGCTCTCATAGGGGATTTCCTGCCTGAACTGTGTATGAAGGTGCAAAAGAGGCTTCCTGAGTTCCTGAAGTCCCAGAATCCAACTCTTTGCGGGGGAGAATGTGTGCATCCAGGTAATTATCCCTGCGCAATTCTCATCAAGGTTTGCCTCGTTGAATGTTTTTCTGATTAATGCATTGGTAACCAGAGTCGGCTTCAAGACTACAGGAAAGGGGAGCACTCCTCCCTTGTTCAGGGCTTCAACAATTTTTTTGGAGTCGGATGCGACAATTTCTAGACATTCATCTCCATATAGATCCTGGGAACCGGTGCAAAACCAAAATTGATACTGCTTCATGTTGACCATAAATAACCTCGTTTAACTTGCGTTATCGTTAACGCAACTGCTAATAATTATGGTATTGGATTTAATTTTTGTCAAGGAAAGATTTTGATTACGAGTTTGAACAACGATGAGCTTTCTTGTAACAATTCCTCTCTTGCGAAGAGTCTCTTGAAATGTTAGATTCTTCGCATGGAAAAAAAACAATATGTTTGCCCGAAATGCGGGTGTATTGAGTTTGACAGCGACACTATCCAGACAACTGGAGGCAACCTTTCAAGACTTTTTGATGTCCAGAACAAACGGTTCATTGCGGTATCCTGCAGACGATGCGGCTATACTGAGTTCTACAAGCAGGAAAGCAGCTTGGGAATGAATATCCTTGACTTGCTTATTGGAGGCTGATTTGCTTGTCTTTTTTTAACACTATTGGTACTCTGTAAACATGATAGGATTTTTTATTAAGAAGAGTTTTTTTGATGGCTGGGACAACCTGATCGGTCTTGTTGTCCAAAACCTTGGATACACGCTTTTCCTGTTGGGTGTCGCCGGATGTTTGGGCATCGGTGACAGCCATACAGCGTTAAGTATCGCCCTTCTGGTCCTTCTTGCAGGTCTCTTTTCCTTTTATCAGGCAGGCACAGGGTCCCTTACCTATAGCTACAGCAAGTATGAACGTGGTGGGTTCGCAGGGTTCAAGAGCGGCATAACCACCAGCTGGCACCATGCGCTTCTCTATTGGGCGATCATCTTCCTGCTTCTGATGCTGGCCTTCTTTGTCATGCCTTTTTATATGAGCTATGGCAATACTTTTGGCCTTGTCATCACTGTGGTACTTTTTTGGGTGTTCATCGCCTGTTTCCTGGCCCTCATGTATTTCTTTCCTTTGCATTTCACGATGAGCGCGGACCGTCCGACAAAAACTTTTAAGAAATGCTTCATTCTGATTGCTGACAATTTGGGAGTGAGCTTGTTTTGCGCCCTCTATATCGTGGTCCAGGCTGTGATTTCTTTCTTTACTGCGGGCTTGGTTCCTGGATTTGCAGGGATTCAGCTGACAGGGATGGTATGCATTAAGCTTCTGATGCTCAAGTATGACTATCTTGAGGCAAATCCTGGTTCTGAACGTAAGCATATACCTTGGGAAGAGATACTCTATGATGAACGGGAATGTGTAGGGCATCGCAGTTTCCGTAATATGATTTTCCCTTGGAAGGACTGAGATGTCGCTTGAAGTCGAGCTCAAGGCGCATGTTCCTGAGATAGGAAATTTGCGCAGACGTCTTTCTTCCCGTTGCCAAGGGGAGACTTCTGAAGAGAAGAAGGATGTCTATTATTGCAAGGATGGAGGGCCTGCCCTGTTTCGTATACGGTACGAGGCCTATGACGGGCAGGAGGGGACGGTGCTTTTCACCTGCAAGGAAAAGCGCATTAACAATGGTATTGAAGTCAACACCGAGCATGAGTTCACCTCAAGGGGGAATGAGTTTGCCGCTTGTCAGGATTTTGCTCTAGCTCTTGGGTATCAGGTGTATGTCAGAAAGACCAAGTCAGGGTACAGTTATTCCCTCTCTTTTCCTGATTTTCCCCCGCTTCACATTGAACTGGTGGAAGTACCCCCTCTAGGATGCTTCATAGAGATGGAGTTCGTCCTTACTGACCAGTCTCTTGTCGAACAAGCAAAGGCGAGGCTTCTTGAAGTCCTTGCATCCCTTGGCATTGATGCAGGGGACATCGAGAGCCGTTACTATATGGAGCTTCTAAAGCAAACCGAATAGGAAAGCGGTCATCACCGTTGCCATGATAGCAAAGATGGTGTTGCTGCTTGCTTTCGTTTTCTGTCCAAGGATCAGGTTTCCCGCCGACCATAATGCATAAAGGATGCTTGTGCTGACGCTCAGGGTGTTTGCCTTGGCAAAAAGACAAACGAAGGGAAGCAGGATGCACATGGCGAGGGATGCCTTTTGCGCCATTCTTGTCTGCATGGAAAGGAAGAGCAGGGCCAAAGCCCCTATGATCAGCGTTGAGATCAGGACAACGGAAATCTGATATTGATACAGACTGGCTACAGCATAGTTCAGACAGCTGAGAGCTACCACTTTGCACGCCTCGCCCAGATTGGTGAAGATGATATGGGGCCGGTGGACGTTGATATCAAACAAATGATTCAGACAGGAGAAGATGAAGCAAGCAAGCAGACAGAGAAAGAGGATTGCTATTGGAAGATTGGTGAAAGAGACAAAGACAAAGAACAAGGTTATGGCCGCACCAATGATATCGACAATACTGTTGAACACGGACAAAGGCTGATAGGGTTCCTTCTTCTCCATGGATTTACGGTACAGCTCACTGCTGTAATTGAAATTGAAACTGGTTCCATTCTTGAGCTTCGCATTGAAATGAAGGTTTTCCACCCCTTCATTATGCTGGCAAATCTGGTCGACCTGTTCTTTGAAATTTTGAAAAAGCTCATCAATCTTTTGCATGTTCAACTCCAAAACTTATTGTTTTTGATATCATCGATAAGACGCTGTACTTCAGTAGAAAGCGCAACACAGATTATTTTCTCAGCTTCTTTCTGGTCTGTCTTTGCGATTTCCAGCGCTTGGGGAAACTCCATCGGCCTGCCTATATTGGCATAATAGTTTCTGCTCACCACCGTCATATCCCGTCTCGCTGTCATGGAAAACTTGTATCTCACTCTCCTTTTAGGGGCGATGAGCCCGATGGGAATGATAGGTACGGGATTGCGGAGATACATCTTTGCGATCCCAGGACGGAATGTCATCAGCTCACTTTGGGTGTTAAGCATGCCCTCAGGGAAGATATAGACGCTGTCACCTTTTTCTAGATACCTGACGGCCCTGCCGACCACTTGCCTTTTATCCTGAGGAGTAAGAGCCTTTATTTGTTCGGTAGCCTGAAGGAATCTTCTGATGACGGGTATCCCGTAGGCCCGGCCTATCACCATGTGCAGATTGTCCTTCATCAAGGTGGTGACGAAATGCACATCGGACGAGCTGAAGTGGTTCGAACAAAAGATCTTGGGGCCGCTTGGCAATTCCTCCTCCTGCCATACGCAAAAGTCATAGCTTATCTGGAGGATGGTTTTTACCACAAAGCGATAAACATGATGCAGTACTTTAGCCAGCGCTTTCAAGCTTGACTCCTTGGGTTGAATAGTAAGGTCTCTTGCGTTTTGTGTCTACCAGAGAGGAGTGAGAACGGTTCGTTGCAAGGCAGGGTCAAAAAGACTTTGTGTCTTGGTATGATACACGTTTTCCAAATTGTCCTTGGTTATCACCTTTTCTGTCTTTCCCATTGAGACCACACCGCCTTCGGAAAGAAGCATTACCGTGTCACTGTAGACCTGAGCGAGCAACAAGTCATGAAGAACACAGACCACTGTGGTGTTCTCTTCCCTTGCCAGATGCTTGAACAGCCTCATCATTGCTATCTGGTGCTCTATATCGAGGTTGCTGACCGGCTCATCAAGCAAGAGGATACTGGTCTTCTGAATAAGAGCCCGCGCGATCATGACCCGTTGGAGTTCCCCCCCTGATAGACTCAGGACACTTTTGTCGGCTTCCATTTCAAGATTGCAAAGTGAGAGGACCTCGCCTAGGGAGGAATTCCTGGTTGAGGCATATCGTCCCATGCTCACACTTTCAGCAACAGTGAAATCATAGTCTATCCTACCGTTCTGGGGGACAAGCGCAATATGCCTGGCCACTTCTTTTTGGCTGAGTGACATGATATCCCGACCCTGGACAAAAACCATGCCGCCCTTGCAGTTGAGCTCTTTATAGAAAAATTTGAGCAACGTGCTCTTGCCGCTGCCATTAGGACCAAGGAGCGTGACAAGTTGCGGACCTTCGATGGTAAAGGAAAGATTGTCAAATACCTTGTGGTCCGCATATCCCCCACAAAGGTTGCACGTCCTGAGCATCTCATCCATAGTTGTATCTGCTTTTCTTCAGCATGAAGATCAATAAGGGAGTCCCGAGCAATGATGTCACGACACCTACGGGCATCTCTCCGCTAGGCAGTATAAGCCTTGCAAGGGTATCGCTCCCCAGTAGCAGCAGGGAACCCATCAAAGCAGAGGAGGGGAGCAACCTCTTGTGCTTTGGTCCCAGGACGAGACGGCAAAGATGGGGCGAGAGCAATCCGATGAATCCGATGACACCGAAATTTGCCACGCACGGGGCGACCGCAATGGTCCCTAGGCCTAGGAACAGGGATTGGTACTTTCGCACGTTAAGCCCCATGGAAAGAGCTGAGGAAGTATCCATAAGCAACATGTCGAGTTCCTTGGTACAGAAGAGAAGAGGAATAAAAGCGACGGCAAAGGCACAAGCGGTTCCCAGAAACTGGAGGTAGGTGGAAGCACCAAACGAACCCAAGGTCCAAAAGAAGATTCGCTCATAGTGCTGATGGTTCAGGAACATCAACAAAGTCATCAAGGAAGAGAACAGGTAATTGATGGCGACCCCGCTCAGGATCAATCTTGTCTGACTTGGATGATGCGAGGCGAAGCAAAGGATGAGCAGGGCCGAGAACATGCTTCCCAAAAGAGAAAAGCCGGTAAGGGACGAGACGCCAAGACTCACGGCAATGGCGGCTCCTAGGCTTCCTCCGCTGGAGACTCCCAGGATAAAGGGGTCGGCCATGCTGTTTTGAAGCACAGCCTGGAACACCACTCCGCTGATGGAAAGGGAAGCTCCACAGAGAAGGGCGCAGAGGATACGGGGAAGCCTCAGTTTCGTGACGATATAGGTGATGCTCTGATCGTGCCCCCTTCCGATAAGGGATGAGAAGACCTCTTGCAGCGAGGTGTTCGCGCTTCCCAGCACCAACGACAAGGGGATGAGAACCAGGAGCAGAAGAATCAGCATGAGGTTGAAATGGCGTTCTTTCAAAGAGCAGCCTCGCTATGGATCAAGGATGCCAATTCCCTAAGTGCGTCAGCGCTTCTTGGCCCCTGCCTGCTGAGTAGGTCTGCATCCATGACCATTACCTTGCCTCCGAGATCAGAATAGGGTTTGGTACTTTTCCATTGGGCAAGCGCCTCGTCCCTGCTTTGTCCTTCGTCCGGGGTGATGATGATCACCTGAGGATTGCTGGTGATGAGTTTTTCCTTGTTGTAAATCCAGCCGACAGCATCCTTGGCGATGTTGGTTGCATGGCAAAGCTTGATCATCTCGCTTATGAAGGTGTCCCCGGTGGCAGTGCTATCGAAAGAGCCATAACTGATGGCGACATATACACTCACCAAGGGATATTCTTTATATTTCTGCACCACCGAGGCGGCTTTCGCTTTCATCTGCTCGACCAATGTCTTTGCTTCTTTTATTTTCCCTATGACAAGGCCGATATCCGAAATCATCTCGTATGTCCCTTCAAAGCTTTGTTGCTTGTTGATGCAAAGCACTTGGATTCCGGCATCCTTGAGCTTGGTGAGTATCTTGTCATCAATGAGCGAACTAGCAATGACCATGTCGGGTTTCATTGCGATGATGGTTTCGAGTGAGGGATTGAACAGGGAGCCGACAGAGGGAACGTTCACAATACTTTGTGGATAATTGCAATAGTCAGTACGTCCGATCAGCATTTCCTCGGCGCCCAAGGCACAGATGGTCTCTGTGACATTCGGGCCGAGGCTTATTACTTTTGATACGGGGCTAAGACGGACGGTGTTCCCTATACTATCAGTATATGTCGCTCCCTCGCATGTCTTTTCCTTTTGGGCTTGCCCGAAGAGAGAGAGCGAAAGGAGGCAAACAAGGATACAAAGGGATAATTTCTTCATGGACGCCCCTTCGCCCATCATCGTGGGCGTGCGTTATATCCCCTAGGTATTCTGGCTTCACAGTGGCGGGACCGCACGGATTCTTCCGTATTCCCCTAAGTGGACTTTTTTATCCTAAGCATGGTTACTTAACCTGTCAAGGTATGGTTGACCAACGCAGTTTGGATAGATACGATTGGCCTATGCAATATCGATTGATTGAAATCTATACAGATGGCGGTTGCAGTGGAAATCCCGGTCCTGGTGGTTGGGCTTTCACATTGAATGCCGATGGGGTCTTCTCGACCGAGCTCAGTGGAGCAGAAAAGGATACCACCAACAACAAGATGGAACTGACCGCTGTCATCAGGGCATTGGAATACGCCAGGAATCTTGGAAGCGAGAAAATAGTGGTCAACACTGACAGCCAATATGTGCGTAACGGCATCCTTTCATGGGTCGCTAACTGGAAACGCAAGGGTTGGAGAACTGCTGACAACAAGCCCGTCAAGAACAAGGAGTATTGGCTTGAACTCGATAACTTGGTTTCCCTCCTGAATTTGCAATTCAATTGGGTCAAGGGCCATAATGGTGTTGAGCTGAACGAGCGTTGTGATACGCTGGTGCAACTAGAGATAAAAAGGCTGAAAGAAAATGAAAACTGACCCGGGGAAAACATCGATGGCATCATTGTTCGGTACCTTTGCAAAAATAGGAGTCATGACCTTTGGTGGAGGATATGCCATGCTTCCCCTTTTGCAAAGGGAAGTCGTGGAACAGAAAAAATGGTGTACCGAGGACGACTTGTTGGATTATTTTGCAATAGGACAGTGCACACCGGGTATTATTGCGGTGAATACGGCGACATTCCTTGGATATAAGCAACGGGGGAATGGCGGGGCTATATTCGCTACCCTGGGAATGGTGTTCCCTTCGTTGGTGATTATCTCGGTCATCTCCTACGCCTTGGATGCCTTTGAAAGCAATACCTATGTGCAGATGGCGTTTTGTGGAGTGCGGGTCGCCGTCTGCGCCTTGATTCTCAGCTCCATCCTCAAGCTGATGAATAAAAGCATTGTTGACATTCCTTCCTTTGTCCTTTGTATCCTTACCTTCGGTTTGATGTTTGCCTTTAATCTTTCCCCGGTAATTTTTGTGATGGGCTCCATTGTATGGGGACTTTTCTTTTCCTTGATCAAGCAGAAGAGGGCGGGAAGGAAATGATTTATCTCCAGCTTTTTTGGGAATTCTTCAAGATAGGGCTTTTTTCCATAGGAGGGGGGCTTGCGACCTTGCCTTTCCTGTTCCAGTTGGCGAACACCCATCCTACCTGGATTACAGTCAGCGATATCAGCGATATGATCGCCATCAGTGAGTCCACCCCCGGGCCCATCGGTATCAACATGGCGACTTTTGCTGGCCACCAAGTGGCTGGCATCATAGGTTCCCTGGTGTCGACGCTGGCCTTGGTCACGCCTTCAGTGATTATCATCCTTATCATTGCCCGTTTTTTGGAGAAGTTCAGCGAGAACAAATATGTGAAGTATGCCTTTTATGGATTGAGGGCATCCGTGGTCGCTCTCATCGCCTATGCGGGAAGCCGGGTGTTCATGTTGTCCATATTCCAAGGCAGCAGGATCCGTATTATAGAAGCGGTCATGTTTGTCGTTTTGTTTGTGCTGATACAGAAGTTCAAGAAAGTGCATCCGGTGGTCTGGCTTGCCTTGGCAGCCTTGCTTGGAATCATCTTCAAGTTGCCTTCGTGAGATATTCGCTGATCAGGGAATAGGAAGAATCCTTTCCTTCAAGAGAGCCAAGCGCCTGGTAGGCCTCCTTGAGTTCTATTTTGTATCGGATGAACCAGGAGGCTTGTTGTATTACCTCATCGTACTGCTGGTTATCAAGGGCGTATTGCATCACGGCAAGACGGAGATCGGTGTCGAAGGGATCAAGCTCCAATGCCCGGTTGTAGGTGTTGATGGCTTCCGTTACGTTTTTTTCCCGTTCATAGCTTTTCCCTTTAAGAATCAGGAACCGGAGCATCTTGGGATGCAAGGCGAATTGCTCGTCACAGATTGCCCTTGCCTCACTGAAGCGGGAGGCGATGACCAAGGCCAGGGCCTTGTCATAGAGCAATTGAACATTTTGAGGATCAATCTTCAAGGAGTGGTCGAACTCATTTATCGCCTGGAGAGGGTCCCCCTTGTCGAGAAAGGACATCCCATTGCCGAGAGCTCTATCCACATGCCCCTTCCTCCCTGTCTGGCAAGAGGAGAGAAGCAAGAGGGAGAAGAGGGGAATAAGAATAAGGTATCTTACCTGCGTAATACCGTGTCCTCGATTTCCCTGACTTGGGAACGGTACAGGCTGGTGATGTTGGAGCCATAGTCAGCAATCAGCTGGATCATGTTTCTTGGCTTGTCTCCGGTATCGATGCCGTTTAGCCGGTCACCTGCATCACCGAGACCGGGAAGGATGTATGCGGCCTCATTGAGCACAGGATCCATCCACAATGTGTAGACCTCTGCTTCATCCAAGGCCCGGCAGATGCGGATGCTGCCCTTGAGCGCGCTGATGACATTGATGAACTTGATGGATTTCGGTTTGACCCCTTGTCCATTGAGGTACTTGATGATGGTCACCAATGATCCTCCTGTCGCATTCATCGGGTCTGCGAAGATAAGATCTTTGCCATCAAGCTCTTTGAGGTTGAAGAAGGATTTGTCCAGGTCCAGGATGTAATCCATGTTGGATTCCTTCTTCGATTCATCTCTTTTGATTTTGAAAAGGGCGAAAGGAGTGACAAAGTCATCTGAGGAGTACTCCTGTATCTCCTTGGACAGAATCATCGAGGGAAGAAGGGCCCCCCGAAGCATGACGCACATCACACTGTTGTGGATAAGGTTGTCCACATCAGGGATACGGTGCACCGCATAGTTGCGGACCGGGTTTGTCACAGGAGTCTGGGTGATGATGCTTCTTTTGTTTGGCAATGCGGCATCTGCGAAAACATGGTCGAACAATAGCTCGTATGCCCGTTGGATATAATAGAGGAATTCCTCATGTGCGGTCTTGGGATCGCGGAGTTTTGCAATAAGGCGGGATGCCTGTCCATGTTGTTGCTGGGGGGTCTCGAAAGAATAGACGTGGATGCGCTTCATATCGGCGGATACCTGCTTGAGGTAACTGCCAATCTGGGCCGCATTCTCCACCAAGCCCAAACGGGCCTGCTCGTGCTCTTTTCCGGTCTTTGTATCAAGTATCTCGCAATAGGCAAGGGATTGTTTATACATGGAATTTACGATTTCGATTTTTTTCTTGTCGTTTTCATTAAGGTATCCATCCAGGTCTGTGGCATGCAATACGATTTTGTCCATTTGTTACTCCTTGGGTACAGATAGTACCGCACTTGCTCTTTTAACGCAAATCCTTATTTGTTATTATGGGGTTATAAATAGAGAGGTGACACCATGAATCTAGTTTTTCTTGGCCCTCCGGGAGCCGGTAAGGGTACTGTCGCGGCACTCGCCAAGGAGTATTATCAAATTCCCCACATCTCCACAGGGGACTTGTTCCGTTCGAATATCAAGAACGGGACAGAGTTGGGCAAACAGGTAAAGTCCATTCTTGCTAGTGGTGAGCTGGTTCCTGATAGCGTGACCATAGCCATGGTAGAAAACAGGCTTAAGGACACTGATGCAAGGAAAGGGTACATCCTTGATGGGTTTCCTCGGACCATCTTCCAGGCTGAGGCCTTGGCAGGTCTGAGTGAGGTTGATGAGGTGATTAATTTCATGCTCAGCGATGAAGAGATCATCAAGCGGCTGTCCGGACGCAGGGTGTGCAAGTCCACTGGCCGGACGTATCATATCATCTTCAGTCCACCGAAGAACGAGGGTATTGATGATGAGACGGGAGAGCCTCTTATCCAGAGGGATGATGATAAGCCGGAAGCCATTGCAAACCGCCTGAAGGTATATGCGGCATCCACTGAGCCTCTGATTGCATACTACCGCAAGAAAGGTCTCCTCATTGATTTGGATGCTTCCCAATCACCGCAGTCCGTCATGCATCAGCTTGCAAGCAAAATTAAGAAATGAAAAGGATGACGGCCGTCAGGAATGACGGCTGTCGCCATTTGATCCAAAACGTCCATACAGCAGGACCAGCTCCCTGAGTTTTTCCAGTGGGTCTCTTAACTGTGTCTTCTCTTCAAGCTGCCAGGACCAATTCTCCCTTGAACAGGTCGAGGGAGTATTCATCCGCGCCTGATTGCCCAGGCCAAGGATGTCCTGCAAGGGAAAAATCGCATAGTGCGCATGGCTTGCCATGACGGCCCTGATCAGGGACCATACCACGTTTTCCGATGTGCAGGCAAGATAGGAGCAGATGGCTTTTTTTCCTTCAGGGCTCTGGTGATCAAACCACCCCTGTGTTGTCTCATTGTCATGGGTGCCTGTATAGGCGACACAATTGTATTGATAGTTATGAGGGAGAAAGGTGTCAAGGCTATCGAGGATTCCCTTATCCGAGAGGTTGAATCCGAACTGTGCGATTCTCATCCCGGGAAAATTGTTTTCATCGCGCAACTGCTCGACCTCTTTAGTCACGAAGCCCAGATCCTCAGCAAGGATATCGACATCGCCGAGTTGCTTTCTCACTTCATGGAAGAACTCATGTCCCGGCGCTTTCACCCAGACGCCATGTTCTGCGGTCGTGTCCTTGGCAGGCACGCTCCAGTAAGACTCGAACCCCCTGAAATGGTCGATTCGGATGATATCCGTCTGGTGTCTTAATCTTTCGAGGCGCCTTATCCACCAGGAATAAGAGCTCTTTCTCATTGCCTTCCAGTCGTAGACAGGATTACCCCATAATTGTCCTGTGGTGCAGAAGTTATCAGGTGGAACACCGGAGACTTCTGTGTAATGTCCTTCTTTATCTGTCTTGAAAAGGGAGAGATTGCTCCAGGTATCGACACTGTCGGCAGCCACAAAGATGGGGATATCCCCGATTATCTTGATATCCCTGGCGTTTGCATATCGCTTCACCTGCTTCCACTGCTGGTCGAAAAAGAATTGCAGGGTTTTCCATTCAAGGATTTCCTGCTTTTTCTCCATAGAGATCCTTGCAATTGTTTTCTTTTCTCTCTTTGCAACATCCCTGTCCCAACAGGAGGACCATCTTGCGTCTTGATACTTCTCATAAAGGACCATGAACAGAGCGTAATCATCAAGCCAATACTGATTTTCCTGGCAGAAAGACGTAAATTGCTGTTTCTCTTGACTTTTGGAGAGAAAATTGTTTGCAGCTTTCTTCAAGAGGGGTATCTTCCACTGCTTCACCGCATCGAAATCGATTTTTGAGGATGGGAAACGAGGCGAAGAGGAAAGGTCTTTTTCAGCCAGATATCCATTCTCAACCAGGAGGATAGGAGAAAGCAGCAGCTCGTTCCCCGCGAAGGCCGAGCGAGCAGAATATGGGCTGTTTCCGTATCCAGTTGGACCCAGGGGTAGTATTTGCCATAGCCTTACTTCAGCATTGTACAGGGCATCGATAAAATCATAACATGCAGGGCCGAGGTCGCCGATGCCATAAGGGGAATAGAGCGAGGTTGGATGGAGGAGCACCCCGCAACAACGAACATCCTTACTATCCATGGTTTATCTCCTTGCCTGGGCAAGACTTTGACGAATGACTATCGAATAAGGTATCTCCATATGTTTTGTGACAAGTTCCTCTCCATTGATCATTGAGAAAAGAGCCTTGGCGGCGATGGATCCCTTGAGAAGCGCGGGCTGATCCACTGTGGTGAGCTGAGGGCTGACCAGTTTTGCTGAGTCGATGTTGTCAAAACCGACTACAGAGATATCCTGGGGGACCTTGATGTCCTGGCTTTGAAAATAGGATATGCATCCAATTGCGACGATATCGCTCATGGTGACCACAGCTGTAGGAAGTGGATTGAGTTTAGCGATTTCCTGAGCAACGCACATGCCATTGAGATAAGTGCATTCACTTACAAAATGATGCACGTTCTCATCTTGCAAGGTGAGCCCGACTTTCCGTAAGGCCGTATCATATCCCAAGGCTCGTCGCGCTGGAACGGAATTCATATTCCCTTCGGTGGAAAATGCATCTTTTGAAAGACTCACTATCGCCAGGTTCCTATGTTCCTTGGTGAGCACAAGGCTCATCAATTTGCAAGCCGCCTCCATATCCTTGATGTTCACGGATGGCATATCGGCGCTTGGGGTTCCGTCGATTGTCACATATGGTATCATCCGGGTATTCATCATGTCGACGATATCCATTCCGACTTGCATGCCCATGGCGATGAGACCGTCGACCACGGCGTTCTTCACCGCATCAAGAATGCTGTGGTTCAAGGGAGGAATGAGGGTAAGGGTGTATCCTTGTTGCTGGCAGATGGTACCGATGCCGAGAATCACTTGGGTGATATAGGGGTTTCCCAAGGAATACTCGATCTCTTGCGGCAAAAGGAACCCAATGCTCATATGACGATGCAAACTGAAATTGCGCGCCATGGGATCCGGTATGTAGCCCAGGCGATTCGCAACCTCCAGAATGGTTGTTCTTGCCTTGTCACTAATACGGCTTGGCTCATTGAAGGCAAACGAGACTGCCGTTTTTGAGTATCCACTTTGCAAAGCGATGTCCTTGATTGTAGGCTTTTTCCCGTTTGTCATATTATATCCTTTATCCTTTGACCGCACCGGCAACCACACCCTCAATGATAAAGCGTTGTGCGAAGAAGTAGAAGAGAATGATGGGAATCATAGCCAGGACCAGCATGGCCATCATGGCTCCCATATCCACAGCCCCGTAACCACCTCTCAGATACTGGATTGCCACAGGAATGGTCTTGTAATCATTTCCAATGGTAAGATAAGGCAAGAGATAGTCATTCCAAATCCACATGGTGTTGAGGATGGCGACGGTGATCGTTGTGGGCTTGAGCATCGGCAATACAACAAGGAAGAATGTTTTCACTGGGTCCGCCCCATCAATTGTCGCGGCTTCTTCCAAGGCCAGTGGGATGCTTTTGATAAAGCCGCTGAACAGGAACGATGACATGCCGGCACCAAAACCGATATACATCACGATGATACCTACAGGATTGTCCAGATGAAGGGTGTTCGCCATCTTGCTCATGGTGAACATGACCATTTGGAAGGGAACAATCATTGAGAACACCAAGAGATAATACAAGGTTACGGTGAACTTGCTTTTGATTCGGGTGATGTACCAGGCAAGCATACTGGTGACAAGACATATGCCTATGACAGAGAAGACCGTAATGAACAGGGAGTAGCCGAATGCATTGAAGAACTTGATCTTCCTTACCCCCTCGATATAGTTTTCCTTGCCACTGAATGTCTCTCTCGTCGGGAATTTGAAAGGTTCGTTGGAGATATACAACTTGCTCTTGAACGAGTTGATGAACACTATGAGGAGGGGGGCAAGGAACAAGAATGCAAGAATCACAAGAATCATGAACAAGATGGTACGGCTCGCTTTCTTTCTCTGGAAATCTCTGCTCATCGCTCGACCTCCTTGTTGCGCGTCAACCGCAACTGTGTCAGGGCTATGACTGAGACAATGAGGGTGAACATCACAGCCTTTGCCTGTCCGACTCCCTCAAAGCCATTACGTCCGTAGAACGTGTTCACGATGTTCAAGGCTACCATCTCCGTCTGCCTTCCCGGGTCCCCTGCGGTCAAGGCGAGGTTCTGGTCGAAAAGCTTGAAGCCGTTGGTGAGGGTGAGGAACGTACAGATGGTGATGCTGCTCATGATAGAGGGAAGGATGACCTTGAAAAGCATCATGCTTTTCCCCGCACCGTCAATCTGGGCGGCTTCAATAAGGTCTTTGGGGATGTTTTGTATTCCTGCGATGTAGATGACCATCATGTAGCCGACATTCTGCCAGTTCATCAGGACAACCAGGCCCCAGAACCCATATTTAGGGTTACTGACGATGGTGACTCCCCTCTTGAGAAGTATACCGTTGATAATGACCTGCCATATCCAGCCCAGAACGATGCCTCCGATGAGATTTGGCATGAAGAAGATGGTGCGGAAGGCATAGGTGCCCTTGATACCCTTGGTCAGCAGCATCGCCAGGGTGAAGGCGATGGTGTTGATAAGGACCACGCTGATAAGAGTGAACTTCACCGTGAAGACTAGGGCGTGAAGGAAATCATCATTGATGAAGGACTTGGTGTAATTTGAGAAGCCGACGAATGTTGCATTGGTGACCGAGGTGAACTTGCAAAATGAGAGCACAACGCCCATGATCATGGGTATGAAGAAGGCCAAGGAAAAGCAGATGATGCCGGGCAGGGCAAAGAGCGCGAAATATCTTTTCAATGCTTTTTGCATAGGGAAACCTCTTTTGAAAAAACGATAGGCCGTTCATAGTCTGGACGACCTATCAATGAATTCACTGCTGATTAGTGAGTGAGCTTATACTCAATGGCCCATTGGTCGATGACAGTCTTGCTGACATCGTCCCAGGTCTTCTGAGCTTGTGCGTACTCAAGCAAAGCCGCACCGACACTGTTCTTCCAATCCTCGCTTGGAATTGCCGCGAATGCCCAAGGAATCGAGGTGCAACCGGTTTTATTCATCCATTGGACCACCTGTTTTGCCAATGGATCGCTGGGGAGCTCATTGTCCTTGAAGGTGTTGAAGGGAGTGATGAAGCCCAGGTTGTCTTTGACAAGTCTCTTCCCTGTCTCGGAAGAGAAAAGCCAAGTAAGGAACGTATCGGCGTAGCCCTGTACCTCAGAGGAGACATGGCTGTTGATGGACAGGTAATTTTCGGTCCCTACGCAAAGTCCACGCTTTGCCTCGCCGTCTATACCCATATACAGAGGAAGGAACTTGATGTCGGAGTCCTTCACCTTGTTGCCTTTGACCCCAAGGATCTGACTGGCACCCCAGTTGCCGTTCTGGACCATGGCCACCTTGCCAAGTGCGAACTCTGCCATTGAGTCGTCGACGCTCTTGCTCCCGAGCAGACCAGGCTTTGTGCAACTGTTCTGCAGATACAGGTCCCAAAGGGCCTGCAGGTTCTTGCCATATTTGAAAGTGATGGTACTTGAAGCCAAGCCGGCAAGCACCGCATTGTCATAATTCTTGTTCTCGGCGAACTCATAATACAAAGGGACGTTGATGAGGTGGGTCTGCCATCTCCACTGATTGCCCGCCGACAGGGAAGTGGAAGCGAACACACCCTCAATGCCCAGCTGGCTCTTATGTGCGGTCATGTCAAGCACCACCGCCTTCAAGGTTGCGAAATCGGTAATCTCCTCAGTGCTGGAAATCTTGACGGATTTGTCAGAAAGAGCGAAATACTTCTTCATGATGGCATCATTATAGATGATTCCATAGCCTTCAACGGCATAGGGGATGGCAAGGACCTTGGTCCCTTCGGTGAGCGCCATGCTCTTATCTCCAAGGATCTTGTAGAAGTTGGTGTTTTTCAAATCCATGGCGTCGTCCTTGCTGTTCTGCATTCCGACAGGTCCATTGGTCTGGAAGATAACAGGAGGATTGCTCTTTGCCATCTCGCTCTTGAGCGTCTGGGCGTAAGTGCCACTGGCGGCAGTGACGACCTTCAGCTTGATTCCCGTCTCAGCCTCAAAAGCCGGAGCGACCTTCTCTTCATAGACAGAAGAAATCTCTGGCTTGAAATTCAAGAAGTAAACTTCTTTTGCTGAGGCTGACTTGCTGTCACTCTGGCCTTGTGCGAACAGGTCTCCAGAGAGAACCAGCAGAGTTACCAACAAAACAGATAAAGTCTTTTTCATGATATGCTCTCCTTATGTTTCAAGTGAATTTTAGCTTGTGCGTTAATTCTTGCTATGTATGTTTTTTATACTAAACCGGTTTTCTAAATCGGTCAACAAATTTTTATTTCTTTAAAATATGGTATTCTGAGAAAGAAAAAGGAATAGTTTTTATGTGGAAAAAAAGTATCGACAGCGGGGTGAATTCCCTTTACGTATCCAATCTTTATCCTAAAGGAGGAGAGACTATCACCTTGTCCATCAAGATTCCTCCCACGTCTCCCGTAGAGGAAGTGTTGCTGGTAGCAACAATCCATGAAAGACAAGTGAACAGCACCTGCGAGAGATATGAGGATACGGATATCTTCCATATTTCTTTCGTCATGCCTGACAGTGAAGGGTTGTACTGGTGCTTTGCCTTGAGAGTCGGCCGGACCTATTATTATTACAGCCAAAAGGGACTTACCAGATACATTCCTTCCTTGCATGATGATTTCTTCCTTAGGGAGAATCTCCAATGCGCCACATGGGTTGCAGGGAGCACCTGCTATCAGATTTTTCCGGACCGGTTTCGTAAAGGTGACAGAGCTGTTGGAGCCCATGAGCATGAGTATGAGTTCGACGGGGGAACGGTCTCGGTCCATGGCTTTGATGAGAAACCTCTGCCTTTTGGACAAGGGCGATGTCTGGACTTCTTCAATGGTGATTTGAAAGGCATCGAGGATTCCCTTGACTATCTCCAGTCTTTGGGCATCGATACCTTGTATATCAATCCCATCGGGATGTCATGCACCACACACCGGTACGATTGTTGCGATTTTTTCCAGATTGATCCCAAACTGGGAGGGGACGAGGCCTTTCGTAGCTTGTGCTCGGCTGTCCACAAGAGAGGGATGAGAATACTTATCGATATCTCCATCAACCATACAGGGCTTAACCATGCATGGCTTGCCAAGGCAAGGGAGGATATGCAGAGCGATGAGCATTCATATTATTATTTCAAAGAGGATGGCTCGCTCCTTTTTTGGCAAGGAGTCTCCACCTTGCCGCAACTGAACTATGGAAGCGAGAAGCTCAGGGATATCATCTACCAGGGCCAGGATAGTGTGCTTCGCAAGTTTCTGAGAGAACCTTATCTGCAGGATGGCTGGCGTCTGGATGTGGCAAATGAGGTGGGGAGGACGGACACGGACAATTACTGCCAGGAGATATGGCAAGGTGTACGCAAGGCGGTGAAGGAAGAGAATCCTGAAGCTTACCTTGTCGGGGAGGACTGGACCGATGCCTCGGCGCACTTGCATGGTGACCAATGGGATGCCAGCATGAACTATTTCGGATGCAGCAGACCGCTGAGGGCCTGGTTGGGAGAGAGAGACAGGTACCTGAGCTACGGATGGGGGAATGATCCTGGAAAAAGCACGGCGTATAATGGATACGATCTTGTCAAGGCGATTGAGACGCAACTGGAGAACCTCGACCCGCAGATGCGATTCCTTCAGTTCAACTTGCTCTCAAGCCACGACACCCCACGTCTGAGCGCCAAGGCCCATGGAAAGGACTTCCAGCTCTATAGCGGTTGTGTGATGTTGCAATACCTGCTTCCCGGTATGCCGTCAACATATTACGGAGACGAGGTGGGTCTTGAGGGTCCCTATGGGACTGTCGAGGACTGCCGTTATCCCATGCAGTGGGACAAAACCAAATGGGACCGGCGTTTTGTGCGATTGTACACCCTTATGGGGAAAATCCGGAGGAACTATGCTTCGTTGCTTGCCTTTGGAGCCTATCGTTTCATGTATGCAGACAACTCGACGGTTGCTTTTGTTCGATATGATGACAAGCAGGCACTTGTCGCCCTGCTGAACAAATCGAGTAAAGAGAAAGCCATCATCATCGATAATTCATTGCTCGGCATGGGACAGGTGAAAAATAGTGAAGCCATGGCATCATTTTCAGGCACCAAGCTTTTGATACGGCTTGACCCTCGGCAGAATTGCTTGCTCGAGCTTGGTAGGTAATTCTGTATTGTAGCTGCACAAAAATGAAATCCAGTGATAAATGGTCGATGAAAAAAGGAAGGATCCGCCTAATCCTGCTGAATGACATACCGTATGACAAGGAATTTGTGGGAAATAGTTTCCTTGGATGTGATTTGTCACTGGAAGGGGAATGATTTCACCTAAAAGGTACAGTGGGTTGACAAGATTGCATATTGCACCAAGAACCGGGATTGTTTCCTTTCCCGGCTCTTTACAGGAAATGAAGCAATCACAAGACTAATGGGTATGCTCCACCCAGACAAGCTGGTCTGTGTCATATCCAAGTTGCTTTGCAATCTGTATATATTTTTGTTTGACTTCCTCACTCATGGTATTCTTACGAGATAGGAACCAAAGATATTTTGTGTCTTTGCCGGCTATCAGGGCATACGTGTAGTTTTCATCCAGGGAAAGGATATTATACCCGCTGTAGAAGGGTCCAAAGAAGGAGACTGCAAGTTCCCCGACGGTCGGGGAGCCTCTGAATTTTGCTTTTCCCTTCGCTTCCTTCCATTGGTTTTTCAAGGGATTGAAACCTCTGTTGAGCACGGTGACAATGCCTTCCTTCTCCACTGAATAGTTGGCTGTCGTGTTGTTGAGGTCTTTCTCGAACATAAAGTCCAGTCTGGCGATTTCATACCAGGATCCAAGGTACTTGTCCAATTCGAAATCAGTCACAGCTTTTGCGCCTTTTGGTATTGAGGAGCAACCAACAAGAGCGAACACCATGGTACTCAACAAAACAGTAGACACGAAATTCTTCATAGTTTGCCTCTCTTATGTTTTTCTTATAGACAATACTATCGTGTTACAAGATAAAGTCAATTCAATTAGCAATATTACATAATAGATACATTTTAAATAAAACTAAAAATAATAATTATGGAGTGAATTATATTTTATAATAATAGTATTATTGTGAATTATGCTTATATGAGTAAGTTTGAAAAACTGTTACAGGAAGCGCAGTCTGTCTTGCTTTTCTTGCTTATACTTGGCAGAATAAATTGCCATAATCTACAGGAGAAAAAACATTATGGCATATTACTTTGAGGAGCCTTCCCATACCTTCAGTGAATATCTTCTTGTTCCGGGGTATACAGCGAATGATTGTATTCCTTCCAATGTTTCCTTAAAAACCTCGTTGGTAAAATATAAGAAGGGTGAGAGCAGCCCGATTATCCTGAACATCCCTATGGTCAGTGCAATCATGCAAAGTGTCAGTGGCGAGAAAATGGCCGAGGCTTTGGCAAGGGAGGGAGGGATTTCCTTCATCTATGGCTCGCAATCCATTGAAAGCGAAGCAGCCATGGTCGCCAAGGTCAAGGCGTTCAAGGCCGGGTTTGTCCCTTCTGACTCGAATATCCGTCCGGACCAGACTCTTAGGGACGTCATCGCCTTGAAAGAGGAGTTGGGACATTCTACCATAGCCGTCACTTTTGACGGTACTGCCAATGGAAAGCTCATGGGGGTGGTGACCAGCCGCGATTGGAGGCCGTCACGCATGAGCGAGGATACGTTGGTATCCTCTTTCATGACTCCCTTTGACAAGCTTGTCTATGCAAGAGAGCCCATCACTCTCAGTGAGGCCAATGATATCCTCTGGGATCACAAGTTGAACAGCCTTCCCATTATCGATGAGGAGAATCATCTGAAATATTTCGTATTCAGGAAGGACTATGACACCCATAAGGAAAATCCGAATGAGTTGCTTGATGTCCATAAAAGATACATGGTTGGCGCTGGTATCAACAGCAGGGATTATCAAGAGAGGGTCCCTGCGTTGGTGGAGGCGGGAGCTGATGTACTTTGCATCGATTCCTCTGAAGGGTACAGCCAATGGCAGGCTGATACGATTGCGTGGATACGAAGCATTTATGGGGATGCCGTCAAAGTTGGAGCAGGGAATGTCGTTGATGCGGAGGGTTTCCGCTTTCTCGCCGACAGTGGTGCTGATTTCGTGAAGGTTGGCATCGGTGGTGGTTCCATTTGTATCACAAGAGAGACCAAGGGCATCGGGCGGGGGCAGGCCACGGCTATCATTGAGGTAGCAAAGGCAAGGGATCAGTACCTTGCTGAAAAAGGCATATATGTGCCGATTTGCTCTGATGGGGGTATCGTTCTCGACTATCATGTGACGTTGGCGCTGGCCATGGGCGCCGACTTTGTGATGCTTGGCAGGTATTTCGCTCGTTTTGATGAAAGCCCTACTGCAAAGGTAACCATCAATGGCAGCTATGTGAAGGAGTATTGGGGTGAGGGCTCGGCACGTGCCCGCAACTGGCAGCGCTACGATCTCGGCGGGAAAGGTGGCAAGCTTTCCTTTGTCGAGGGGGTTGACTCCTATGTCCCTTATGCGGGTTCCTTGAAGGACAACGTGATGATTACCCTGAGCAAAATCAAGAGCACCATGTGCAATTGTGGCGCATTGACCATCAAGAGCCTTCAGGAAAGTGCGAAACTGACCTTGGTGAGTTCCACGAGTATTGTCGAGGGTGGTGCCCATGATGTCATGCTCAAGGACAGTCGTAACGATCTACAGAACAAGTAGGGATCCTGAAGGGGCTCCTATGAACTTGAAACAGGGAATTCCCTGATGTGGATTGATGAAAACCTGCGAATTACACCTGCACGAGGGAATCTTATTCTGGACTCTTCTGCTGTTCCAGGGTCGAGAGCCCCGGGTTGCAAGTCCTGTCAAGGAATAGGGCGATGGTACTCGGATTCTCCTGCATACCATCCCTGACCCAGTCGCGGATGATAGCCATACTCCCATAAGAAAAGAAGGTGTAGAGCTTCTCCATGGCTGAAGTCTCAATCTCTGGGTTTGTCTTTTTCCATTGCTCGATGCTTTTTTCCCTCGCCAAGAGGAGGATTCTTTCCATGAAATCCTTGTCACCATAGTCGCTGAAGAGAATTGTGCATAGTTCTCCGTTTTCCTTGATGGCCAGCAAAATATCCATCAGCATCGATGAGACAGAATCACCTCCAAGGCCTGATGAGAGGGAATTTTTGATTCTCTCCATGAGCTCTGACTCAATTTGCTGTAGCAATTCGTTGATATCGGTATAGTGTGCATAAAACGTAGTGCGGTTTACATCGGCCTTTTCACACAATTCCTTCACTGAAATCTTTGTTATTGGTCTTTCCTTCATTAAGGAGAGCAGACTTTGTTTCAATACCATACGAGTATAACGTGCTCTTCGATCCATTTTCATATGTTTCGGTTTCCTTCATTCAAGTATGAGTCCATCAAAAATTACGACATCTTTGTTGCTAAGTCAACACATTGTTGCTAAGTGATTATTGTGTTTCTGCTTGATGAATAGAGTTTTTTTTCCAAGGTTCATGATTTTAACAAACATATTGTATGCTAAATGTCATTGTGTTGTAAATTCCGTGGTGATATAATTGAATCAATGAGGTGTGAATGATCACGTATCTGGTTACAGGAAGTGACGGACATCTTGGAAATACCGTAATGTCCGATCTGGTCTCGCAAGGACGGA
>JBAXZS010000009.1:0-25203 GCA_041670175.1 Sphaerochaetaceae bacterium
TGAGGTGGTGCTCCATGACGCCCGGACAGGAACCATTCTCTGGATCAATGAGAATCCGCTTTCCCATCGGACTGTCGGTGAGGTGAACTCAACCACCATCCTTTCCCTTCTTGACGCACGTTGCCGGAAGGAACAGTCAGACCATTTGATTGGTTCTATAAATCGGTCCGAGGGACAAACGGTTCTGCGTACCAGTAATCTGATGATACGGGAAGAGGGGAAGCTCCAGTATGTCATCTGCATCAATCAAGATGTATCTTGCTTTTCCCAGATTAGAGGATTTCTGGACAATCTGTTCGCTGCTGACGCCCCTACGATTGAGACTGAGATTACCGAAGCCACCGATATTGAGGAGATGATGACCAATATCATTCTTGAGGAAGTGAAACATGGCGATGTGTATCGACTTGAGGGAAAGGAAGCGAAACTTGCCATACTTTCTCGGTTGGAGAAACGTGGGGTATTCAAGGTTAAGCAGGCGATTCCCAAGGTTTGTGAGATTCTTGGTATCGCTCCTCCCACCGTGTATAAATATTTGAAGGAACTTGAACGAACTCGGAAAAAGTGATTTCTTTTTAGTCCTACTTGAATTCCTATTATCTCAATTATTATTCAATTCATGTTCCTGATTGGTATATTATTTTAATCATATCAGGTATTAATATTCAGGTTATCGAATAAAATCAAATTTTAATACAATATTTTTTTGCAATTTTAGGAATTTTGAGCATTATATTGACTTTCTTACCTAGTATATTTTATTATCTAATATAGATAAAAAATTATCCACAAAGAGGTACAATATCATGTCTTCCAAGGATTTCACAAACAAGATTCTCAATGGTATGAGCATCGGCATAGTCGCCGCTCTTGTCCCGAGCGCCATCTTGGGTGAGTTGAGCAAAGCGCTCAATTTGACCACGCTGGTGTTTCTTACCACCATCGCTTCCCGGTTGGCAACCGTCGCCATGGGCCTGTGCATTGCGGGACAGTTCAAGATGAAGCCGATTCATAGCGTTTCACTTGCGATCGCCACCTTGATAGGGAGCGGTGCAGTGAAGATGGTCGACAAGACCATGGTTCTTGCCGGTATGGGGGACATTATCAATGCAGGTATCACCGCAGCGATTGCGGTCGCTTTGCTACTTTGGTTCGGTGACCATTTCAAGAGCTATACGATGATTCTGGTTCCGACCCTTGTGATTGCCATCAGCGGTGCTTTGGGATTGTTTACACTTCCCTATGTCTCCCTTATCACCGGTCTGGTGGGCAAGTTCATCGCCTGGTGCACCACCTTGCAACCGATTCTCATGGGAGCCCTGATCTCAATGAGCTTCAGTATCATTATTATTTCTCCAATCTCCACTGTTGCAATCGCTCTTGCCATCTCCCTTTCGGGTATTGGCTCAGGTGCGGCAAACCTTGGGATCTGCGCTGCCGGGTTCGGCCTTGCGATTGCCGGTTTCGAACGCAACGGCTGGGGTACTTCTTTGGCTTCGGTGCTTGGTTCCCCCAAGCTCTATATGGCTAATTTCATGAAGAAACCACTGATTGCTCTACCTTTGCTGGTGAATGCTTTGGTCCTGGGGATTCTTGCCGGGATATTTGGTATCGTAGGGACCCCGATGAGCGCAGGCTTTGGAATCAGCGGGCTGGTCGGTCCTCTGAACTATCTGGGTCTTGCAGGATACACCGCAGGGAACTGGATTATCACTCTTCTGGCCTTTGTGGTGCTCCCTGTCGTCCTGGGGTTTGTTTGTAAGTTTCTGTTCTTCAAGGTTTTCAAAATCTTGAAAGTCGATGACTATGCTATTGCCGTATGAGGAGGTTTCCTATGGATTCAGCATTACATATCACTGCATTTGCCGCTAGACCTGACGAGCAGGCCAGTTTTGCCCGCTTGGAGAAGGAATTGAACCTTTCCATCAAATATGTCAAATCGAACCTTGGCAAGGATGTGGTATCCGAAGCTCAGGGAAGTGAGGGTGTCACGATACTGGGCAACTGTGATGCCTCTGCTCCTGTCCTTGAAGAGCTTGCGAAGCTTGGAGTGAAATTCATCGCTTCCAGAAGTGCCGGGTATAACAATATTGACCTTGAGGCTGCCAAGCGCCTTGGTATGAGAGTCAGCAATGCCCGATATTCCCCGCACTGTGTCGCGGATTTCGCCGTCATGCTTGCTTTGATGGTCAACAGAAGAGTGATGGTCGCACTTAAGCGTAATATTGGCAATGATTATTCCTTGCCCGGGATTCAGGGCCAGGAGATGGAGAACATGACCGTTGGAGTCATGGGGACAGGACGGATTGGGCGGACGGTCATCTCAAACCTGAGTGGATTCGGCTGTAAGATCCTTGCCTATGATACGTTCCAGAGTGAGGAAGTGAGGAGCAAGGCCACCTATGTGGATCTGGATACGCTTCTTTCTGAGTCTGATATCATCACCCTTCATATGCCTTTGACCGAGGAGACCCGGCATATCATCAATAAGGATACAATCGCCAAGATGAAGACGGGCGTGAAACTGATCAATACCGCCAGAGGTGAGCTGGTGGATACCTCGGCTTTGATTGAAGGACTGAAAAGCAAAAAAATTGCTGGAGCCGGTCTTGACGTGCTGGAGGGGGAGCTTGGAGTGTACCATACGGATCACCGTCTGGATGGGGTTGCCAATGACCAGATTGCCATTCTCAAGTCTTTGAGTAATGTGGTGGTTACCGGTCATATGGCTTTCTATACCGACCAGGCTGTTGATGATATGGTCAGTTGTGGTCTTACCAGCCTGAGTGATTTCATCCGTAAGGGTGCTGCCGCTTGTGAGATAACCTGCTGAGGTTATCAATGGGGTCCTGCCGATGCAATATCGGCGGGCCTTCTTGGTGTATTACCAAAAAATGACAGCTTTCCCTATGATGGCATCATCTCAAGGGAACCCCCTTGTTTCAAGCCGAGTTGCTTAGTGTTTACTTTCTCATTCCAGATAAGGATCTTTCTCAGTAAATAACAATCCATGGCTTCACGATTCTCAAGAATTTGTGATATATTGAGTATAGATGATTGGTTTGAAATTGTAGATTAAGCCGTGACGAATCATTGGAGAGCAGACGAGGATGGAAATAAATGGCACAACTTCCCAAAAAACTTAGTAAATGCCCATTAGTGGAGGCGACCTTTGAAATCCGATTTGTTTCCTCGTTACCGGATGATGCGGTTTTTGGCATAGTCTATCAAGCATTAAAACCCATAGTCAAAGATGCAAGGCCGATTACTCTTCCTGTTTGCAAAATCCCGGTAGAAGTGAGGAATAATGATTCTAATCTTCAATTGCAGCCTCATTATCAGTTCAATATCAATGATTGGATGATAGCTGTTGGCCCGCAGGCCTTTGTTTTTTCAAATAGGTTGCGGTATGTTGGTTGGGAGGAATATAAAGAATTCATTCTCTCTGCGTTAGATCTAATTCTTAAGGCAGACATAATCAAGCAAATAAAAAGAACGGGTCTAAGATACATTAATGTTATCAACAAGCCTCTATTTCAAGGGACAAGGGTAAAAGTCCGGATTGCCGATGATTTTTTGGATTCAGAAGAAACGATCATCCATACAACAATGAAAACCAGTGACGAGTATTATGTTGGCTTGCAATTAAACAACAACGTCCAGATAAAAATAGGTAATCAAGTTCCGCAATGTTCTTCATTGATTGATATTGACGTTTTTCAAATGCAAGTTTTAAACTCTGATGTTTTTCAAAAAAGAATATCGGATATTATGGAAGAGTCACACAGAATTGAGAAGATAAAATTTTTCAATCTATTGGATGCTGGGTTTCTTGATACATTAGAACCGATTTATTGATGAGGTTAAGTATGACAGAAAAAAGAATTTCGGACTACATAAGAGAATTAGGTTATATTGCAACAGCATCGTTATTAATGCTTCCTGTATTTCAGCCAACCCGGATTAGTCATTCTTCATATCCCTATGTAATCATCGAGAGCCCTTCTCCCTCATATGGCACCTCTTTGGTTGCCATCATTCCACAAAGTGACAGAGAGAATACCACTGAGATGCCAATTAAAGGGCTTATCAAAGTAAAGATTCATGCTACACAAAAGAAAATGGAGTGGAATTAATGTGAGCGAGGCCCTTTGGTATGCCAGGATAAAAGACGATGATTCTTCTTTAGAACAAGGGGACATCATTGAAAAGTGTAAAGTCTTGATTCCGGAAGAAAATGGGTATCTCGCTTTGTTGGATGAACAGAATTCTGAAGAAATCCAAGATATGCAATACATTGAAGGGGATTTCATCATTATGTCCCAGTCTTGCGATTTGGCAAATGACAAAATTGATTCCGTGATTGTCTGCCCTGTCATCCCATTAAAAAAAGTTGCAGAAATATCTCCTGAATTACAATTAAAGAGTTCAAAGCAAAGAGAAGTGTTACGACAAGGCAATATCCCGTCCTATCATCTTTTGAACAAAATAAAACTAGAAACGGTTTCCGTTGCTGATTTCTATTGTGTAAGCTTTAAACATATTTATTCTGTTCCCAAAAAATACTTAAAAAAATTACTGGAAGGCAAAAACCGTTGCAGACTGCTTTCTCCCTATAAAGAGCATCTATCCCAAAGTTTTGCTCGATATTTTATGCGAGTAGGTTTGCCGACTGATATCTCGAAAGATGAAATGAAAAACTATGCAATACAGTAGATAAGCCGGGGTATTCCTCATCCGCTTTCATACAAGGAATACCGATTTGATTGTGGTGAGGTGAATGCACTCTTTACTGAAGGTGTTTGGGCTAGCATCATCAGAAGATTCTTGGTACGTAGTGCTATGATTTTAAAATTTTCTCTTTAGGGAGAAAAAAAAGCTTGCAATATAAAAAAACAGTGCTAGAATAAAAAACAAAAGATATATCAGTATGAAAAGTAAAGTTGACTATGCTTACGAAATTTTAAAGAAAAAGATCATTAATTTTGAGTTGCTTCCCTTAACGGATATTTCCGAGGACGAGCTTCAGAAGGAACTCCATATCAGCAGGACACCTGTGAGAGAAGCCATACAGCGACTTGCAAAAGAAGGATTTGTCCGCATATACTCCAGGAAGGCGACGATCGTGTCCGATTTGACCTTGGATTTGATTAATCATGTATACGAGGTCAGATTGCTGAATGAACCTTATATTGCAAAATTGGCCTGTAGATATATTCCAGAACAAGAGATAGATGCTTTTCAGGAGAAATTTTTAAAGCTTAAAAGCAATTATAATTCGAAGGAAAATCGAGAATATTACATTGATTTGGACAAACAACTTCATGAGATGCTTATAGAAAATTGCAAAAATGTGTTCTTGCTTGATTTGTTTAAAGTAATCAATGACCACAGTCAGCGAATCAGGATATTCACTTCAAGGAAGAATACTTCTTATAGCAAATCGATTGAAGAACACCTGCAGATTCTTGCGGCCCTCAAGGAACATGATGAAGCTGCGGTTGAGGAAGCTGTCCGTAATCATATCATCACAGCACGTAGTGAGGCTTTTGAGTTCTATAATTAATTTTTTTTATTTCTATTGATATATCAGTTGGATTCAATACATATATTAGGAGTATGAATAGTGCGTACTTATTTGAAGATACACGAGAAAGATAATGTCGCTGTTGCCCTTTGCAACTTGCAAAAAGGAACTGAGATCCTAGTGGATGGAGATACCCTTGTCTTGCAGGAAGACATCGCAGTTGGCCATAAATTCGCTCTCTCTGATTTCTCAATTGGGGATCAAGTCATAAAATACGGGCAGGTGATTGGAAGCATGACCCAGGGTGCTCAAAAGGGAAGCTGGATCCATAGTCATAACCTGGCAACAAATCTTGCGGGGATTTCCGAATATATCTATTCCCCGCAGAAGGTGAAGTCCGTTGTGGCCTCTTCTTCTGAGTTTTTTTATGGATATGAGAGAGCGGATGGGAATGTCGGGACAAGGAATGAGATCTGGGTGATTCCCACCGTGTCGTGTGTGAATACCACAACACGGGCCATAGCTGAAAAGGCGGCGGCAAAATATGGGAGTCTTTGTGATGGGATTTTTGCATTCCCCCATAATGCGGGATGCTCCCAGATGGGGAATGATTTTGAAATTACGAGAAGATTGCTTGCCAGTATAGTGAGGCATCCCAATGCGGGGGGAGTTCTTCTGGTGAGTCTTGGTTGTGAAAACAACAATCTTGAGACCTTCCTTCCTGAGTTGGGGACATATGATTCCACCAGGATAAGGACCTTGGTTACCCAGGAGGCTGATGGGGATGAAGTGGAGGAGGGGGTTCGGATCATCAAGGAGATAGTCTCTTCTGTTTCCCATGACAAGCGGACAAAGGTGCCTGTGAGCAAACTCGTCATCGGCTTCAAATGCGGAGGGTCCGATGCGTTCTCTGGGATAACGGCGAATCCTCTTTGCGGCAGGATTGCAAACCATGTGGTATCTTGTGAAGGGATAGGCATATTGACGGAAGTGCCCGAGATGTTTGGAGCGGAGAACATTCTGATGCAGCGTTCGGATTCAGAGCAGACTTTTTCAAGAGTTGTCGAGCTGATCAATTCGTTCAAGAATTATTATCTTAGCCATGATCTGCCTATTTATGATAATCCTTCTCCTGGCAACAAGGAGGGGGGTATCACCACCCTTGAGGAAAAATCCCTTGGCTGCATCCAGAAAGGCGGAGATGCAATAGTGACGGATTCCTTGGATTTTGGGCAGGCAGCGAGAAAACCAGGGCTGAACCTGCTGGTCGGCCCCGGCAATGACAGTGTTTCCATCACCAACCTGCTGGCCTCCGGTGCCCAGGTATTGCTATTCACCACAGGAAGAGGGAATCCCCTTGCGACTGCGGTCCCGACTATCAAGATCTCTTCAAACAGCGCGCTCTATGAAAGGAAAAACGGCTGGATAGATTTCAATGCAGGGAGAATACTTGAGGGAGAATCCCTCGACGCGGTTGCTGAACGACTTTGGAAGATGGTCCTTGAGGTTATTTCCGGTGATGCAAAGACAAAAAACGAGTTGCATGGATACCGGGAGATAATGATTTTCAAAGATGGTGTCTTACTATAGGGGAAAAAGGAGAGAGGAAATGAATATACAGGAATGAGAAAGTATGAGGTGTCGGATTTTATCAAAGAAAAAATATATTGACGGAGAAAGGAAATGTTGAAAAAGAAAAGAATCTTATTGGTTGCCTTGGTATGTGTCGCTTGCATGTCTTCTCAGATTTTCGCTTCAGGACAGAAGGAAGCTGCTTCAGACAAGAAAAGTGACGATGTGATAGTCATTGAGATGGCTCACGACAATAATCCCGGAGATCCCGTGACTGTCGCCTGTGAGTATTGGGCAAAGATCCTGGAGGAGCGTTCCCAGGGGAAGATGATCATCAAGACCTATCCTTCCGGCCAGCTTGGCTCAAAGAATGATCTTCTTGACCAGATGTTTGCCGGGGAGCCGATCATGGTTATTGCCAATGGCCCGTATTGTGCCGACAGGGGCGTAGCGGATCTTGGCATCATGCAGGCTCCGTATCTGTTTTCAAGTTGGAGCCAGCTGAGAGCGCTGATGGATAGTGATTGGGGCAAGTTGCAGGAGAAGAAGCTCCATGATATCGGCATGCAGGTCGTTGCTGACAATTGGCAGTATGGCGTACGCCATACCCTGACCACAAAGCCGGTGAAGACCCCTGAAGACCTGAAAGGCATGAAAATCAGGACTCAGGGAAGTACGATCCATGTCGAGGGCTTCAAGTGCTTGGGCGCGACGCCTACTCCCATGACGTTGTCCGAGGTGTATACTTCTTTACAACAGAAAGTCATTGATGGACTAGAGAATCCGCTTTCTGTCCTTTACAGCGGGAAGTTCCAGGAAGTCGCCAAGTATCTTGCGCTGGATGGACATATCTATGACTTGTCATTTATCGTTATTGGGTCAGGTGTCTTTGACAAGTTGACTCCTGAGCAGCAGCAACTGCTTCTTGAGACTGGCCGTGAAGCCGGGGAGAAGCAAAACGAACTTGCTGCAAAGGCAGATGTCGACTGCCTGGCAAAACTGAAGGCGGATGGGGTTACGGTTACTGATGTTGATGTGAAACGATTTCAGGATGCAGCGAAGTCTTTTTATGATGATAAGGATATCACCGGCAAATGGTCACCAAACCTTTTGGAAAATGTCCAGAAGATCATTGGGAACAACTAGTTTCCGTTTGTTTGCAACATCAACCTCCGGGTTGATGCTGCAAGCGCTGTTATAGAGAGGGAAGATGAAGATGCGGAAAGAATGGTGGAAGGAACTGGATTTGACAATCTCGGCGATAGCGATGGGGATTTTGGTTTTCCTTACTATCATAGGAGTCATTTTCCGGTATGTGGTGAATTGCCCGTTGTCATGGTTGGAGGAAGTGCAGCTGCTATTGATAGTCTGGTCGACTTTTCTTGGTGCGAGTGCGGCCTTTCGGTCGGGGCAACACATGTGCATGGAATTCCTGTATGAGAAATTCGGGAGCAAGGGGAGACGGGTGATTGATATACTGATCACCTTGGTAACTGTTCTCTGCTTGGCGCTCTTTTGTTATTTCTCGATTAAATTGATAATTAGTTACACGTTGCATCATCGGCTGACAAGTATGCTTCATATCCCCACTGCAGTGGTCTATGGAGTCATTCCTGTCGCTTGTGTGCTTATGGTGATAAATGACATACGATATTTTCTTAAAGGAAATCATACAAGCACGGAAAGTGAGGTGGAAGCATGAATATGGCTCTTGCTAGCGCAGTGATTATGCTGGTCCTGATGTTTTTCAAAACCCCTGTTTTCGTTTCAGTCCTTACTGCCGCTGTTGCTTATTTCCTTTGCAATCCAGGCACGCAGAACCTGCTGGTCGTGCAACGTTTCATAGCCGGCATTGAAAGTATCCCGCTATTAGCGATTCCCTTTTTTGTAGGGATGGGTGTCTTCATGAACAAGGCGGGAATAACCAGACGCATCATGGCGTTCGCCAGTGTCTGTGTGGGAAGGCTTTCCGGTGGTCTTGCCCAGGTGAATATCCTCGTTTCCACGTTCATGGGAGGAATCTCCGGAAGCAATCTTGCCGATGCGGCGATGGAAGCCAGGACCTTGGTTCCCGAGATGGAACGCAATGGCTATTCGAACGAGTTCTCCTCGGTTGTCACCGCGTTCTCCTCACTGATCACCCCGCTTATTCCTCCTGGGATAGGTATGATCATGTACGCCTCGGTCACCAATGTGTCGGTCGGGAAACTTTTTGCCGGTGGCTTGTCGGTAGGTATCCTGCTGTGTATGGTTGAAATGCTTGTCACCGGTTTCATCGCCAAGAGGCGCGGTTACAAGTCCTTGCGTACGAGTAGGGTGACCTTGCATGAATTCAATGATGCGTTCAAAGGTGCCCTGATTCCACTTCTCATGCCGATTGTCATCATCGGGGGTGTCCGTATCGGAGCCTTCACCGCCTCAGAGGCGGGTGCGGTGGGTATATTGGTGGCGGTCATCCTGGGATTTGCTTACAAGGAGTTGGGTTTTCAGGACTTTATCCAAGGATTCAAGGAAACCGCTATCTCCAGTGCGACCATCCTTTGTATCATTGGAGCCGCCAATGCGCTCTCTTGGACTTTCACCAAGGAACAGGTCCCTCAGGCATTGACAGTGGCGATTGTGGATCTTGTGCCGAATAAATACTTATTCCTGCTTTTGATCAACCTTTTCCTGCTGGTCCTGGGGATGTTGATTGAAGGTAATGCAATTACCATTGTGGTCGCTCCTTTGCTTTTCCCCATAGCGAAGGCTTTTGGGATCAATGAAATCCATTTCGCCATGATTTTCATCTTCAACCTTGCCATCGGCGCCATCTCGCCTCCCATGGGAACGGTCATGTATGTCACCTGCGGGGAGACCAAATGCAAAATAGCAGATTTTATCAAAGAAGCGCTTCCCTATTTTGCTATCCTGTTCGTAGTGCTTCTCATCATAACCTATGTACCAATTGTCTCTACTTGGTTAGTGAATTTGATATATTAAGGCAGGGGGGTAATTGAGTAAGGGGCGTCCTAAAAAGGACGCCCTGTCTTTTATCCTTGAATAGGGACAGTGCAATGCGCAAGTTATATCTTTAGGTACAAAACCAATACGAGGCTGTCCTCGTGCAGTTGCAAACAGGAAGACGGGAAAATGAAGCGCCGTCCTCCCTCTTAACTTATGCTGAGGTCAATATTCTTCCCGTACTCCGAACTCGGCGTTCTCTACCCAAGAATAGGGGCGGTTGAGCATTTTGATGATCTCTTCCAGCATCAGATAGTGGTGCTTTTCCTCAGCCAGTATCTTTCCTACCACTTCCTGTGTTTTCTCTGATTCCAAGTTGTCCAGCTGGGAGGTGTAGAATTCGATACTCTTCTTTTCGACAGCCAGGGCTTGTTCATACAATTTGATCTGGGGAGTTTCCTTTTTGAAATCCTCTTTTTTGAAATCTTTGAATATCTGGCTTGCATTGTCCACAACAGTGCTGCTGACCATTACTGGAACAGAATTCTGCTCGAGGGTAACGAATGCCTGCTGATGTTTTTCCTCGTCTTCGGCCAACATCGTGAAAATGGACTTGAAACCTTCTGTGGTGGCTTTTGCAGCGAGCTCATGGTAAAAGGCCGCTCCTTCCTTCTCTATTTTTATTGCAATTGCAAAAATATCCATGTTTGTTTCTCCTCTTTAAGTTCTCTATACCATAGTATATAGGTTTTAATGCTTGTTTTGCAATGAAATAAAGATACTAAGGTTTTTATAGTAGGGAAATTATCGGTCAAGTTTCCTTGGATTCTTCATTATGCAATCAGGCCTCAAGTAGTATTCATACATTTTTTGTTGCATATGTGAACCGAATAAAGTGAGGATTCCGCATGGAAGGTTCCACGATGGACTGAGTTTGTTCTCTGTTCTGGATCGAACAATCCAATAAAGAATTCATGCCCCCCTTCCTTAGGATTCCCTGAGTCTTGAATGATTATTTGGTTAACCTCGGCTTTTGTTCTGTCTTGGGAATGCCGAGTAAATTCTCGGCAAAAGTGTCTTTTCCTTCTGTTAATTTGCGGATATCGCACCCATGGGACAAAACCTGACGCATTTCCCACAGTTGATGCATACTTCCTTGTTGATTAAGGGAAGGCCGTACCCATTTTGGGTAAGGGCTCCTACCGGACAGACCCTGATGGCAGGGCAAGGATGATTGGCTGGACAACGTCTTTTATCTATGTTCATGTTTTTATTCCTCTCTCTTTATTGAACCAATGTACAAAATTGCAAAGAAAGTATCTGTAACTTAGTCACCTTCCTTTTTTCTGTTTGGTACTATACTTGCTCAAGGAGACAAACTTATGAAACAAGGAATAGCACTTGGTATAATACTGCTTCTCGCTGGTTCTCTTTGGGCTTCAGCCTCAAAAGCTGGCAATGGGATAGTGACCCCCCAGAAGGCAAAGGCAATGCTTGATGCGGATGCAAGCATCGTGCTTCTTGATGTACGGACTATGGAGGAATACGCCTCTGGTCATATTCCGGGGGCTTTATTGCTTCCCTATGACAGTATCTCTGCCCTTTCCGCAGCGAAGGCGATTCCCTCAACAGGGACCAAAGTCATCGTATATTGCAGGACAGGGCGTCGTTCAGCGATTGCCGCGAAAAGCCTGAAAGGACTTGGTTATCAGGATGTGTTGGATCTGGGTGGCATACAGAGCTGGCCGTATGAGATAGTGAAATAGCCTTCACCTCACACTGCTGCCCCTTGGTTTTTCCCTACCACGCTTGAAGGAATTGCAGTGTCCGGATAAACGAATCCTCTTTGGCTTGAGAACACTCCTGGGGATGTTTTCGTTCCATGCGAAATAGTTTTCCTGCTTTGCCTTGTAAAGAGGGATAGAGCAGATGACTTCCAAATTCATAACACAGATGAATATGAGGATAAGCGAAATTATGAGCATCCAACCGTTTGATTATTCGTTCGCTTGCTTGTGCACTGGGCCATATGGAATCCTCTTTTGCGGAAAGAAGCAGAATCGGACCGGAAATATGTTCAACTTTGATGATGCTGTCATCCGGGGCCTTTGGTCTTGCATCCTTATAGGCGAAGGCCATGGTGACCTCTCGTGCAAGTAAACTTTTTTGTAGCACCCGGCCCAAGGACCATTGGGGTATGGACATATAGGGAAGCGGTTTCTCTTGCCAACTGAAGGCGGGGGCATTCACCATATGGGCAATCCCCTTGCTTGAACAACCCTGACTGACCACATCCATTGGCGAGATTGCAATCACGCAGGAAATCAGAGAGGGAAGCAAGCTACCCGCCAATAATGCATATTCAGCTCCCAGAGAGATCCCCCAAAGCCCAATTTTATTCCAACCCTTTCCTTGGAGCCAGAGCGCTGCCTTCTGAATATTTTCCACCGGTACTTTGGCAAGCGTATCCTTGAGTCCCGGTCCATTCCAATAGGCCAGTGCAAGTGCCGTTATTCCCTTGGAACAAAAAAGGCTGGCAAGTTCACAGGTGCTTTTGAAATTTCCTTCGCTGCCTCCGAACTGAATGAGCGCTTTGCCCTGGAACAAGTTCTTCTTTGGGATGAACAGCTTGCCAAGAAAACCTTCTTTCGCAACAGTTATTGTTATATTTTGTTCCATTGTGTTTTATTCTCCAATCCAGGGATATCGGTACATTGTCTTGCGTTGGCATAAAGGGTATCACAGCCAATTCTTGTCATCAATAAACATCGGAGAATCGTTCCCTGTAAAATAAAATGCAAGTCTTCCCTTTTCATGAACTGACCTTGATGAAGTTTAGACCCGGCTCAGCTGGTTCTGGGGTTGCTTCAAGGGAGTCGGGAAGAAGGAGGGGATTAATGGGCAATATGGATATACACCCAGCGACCTTGCCTTTTTCTCTTTCTTGACAATTCATGTATGCGGATTTATGATATGTCACAATAAATGTTTATGCTAATAAACATATGTTTAGGAAAAAATGATTACAGAAAGAGAACGGGAAATCCTTAAGCTCATACAAGAATATCCAATGATCTCTCAAGCGGAGATTGCAAAACGGGAAGGTATCAAGCGTACCTCTGTTGCCGTGCATATCTCAAACCTGATGAAAAAGGGAATTATCCTTGGCAAAGGATATGTATTGCCTGAATACCCGTATGTCTCGGTGGTGGGCGGGGTGAACATGGATATCCTTGGAAGTCCCAGGAATCCTTTGATCCCCCACGATTCGAATCCTGGTACTGTGGAAATGTCTCCAGGTGGAGCTGGGCGGAACCAGGCTGAGAATCTCTGCATGCTGGGTATACGGACAAAACTTATCACTGCGTTCGGGGATGATGGCAATGCAGAGAAGATTCGGAGCAACTGCAAGGAAACGGGGATGGACACGGAAAATTCGATTGTCGTTCCTGGGGGAAGAACCTCAATCTACCTCTCGATTATCAATAAAGAGGGAGAACTGCAGTATGGAATCTCCGATATGGAGATAATGCAGAATCTCACCCCGGAGATTATGAAACGGCGAATGCCAATCATAAATAAATCCTGTCTGTGTCTGGCGGAGACGAATCTTAGAGAGGAGACTCTGAAATATCTTGCGGAGAATTGCAAGGTTCCTCTCTTTGCAGAGACAGTCTCCCTTGCAAAAGCAGGGCGGCTTAGGGAAATACTGGGGAAAATCCATCTGTTATGTGCAAATTCTGAAGATCTTCAGGCGCTCGTAGGATTCAGGATTACAAATCAAGACAAGTTAAAAGAATCCATGCGGTTCCTCATAAAGAAAGGAATAAAGAACGTATATGTGATAGTCGATCCTGAGACAATAGGGTATGGCGATAAAGACAATCTCTCACTTGTGACTTCGCATGCTGTCCCTGCAGGTAACCTGACAGGGATACGGGATAGTTTTTCCGCAGCACTTGCCTGGTCCTTCCTCAATGGTCTCTCTATGAGGGATTCGGCGGTTGCCGCTCTCTCCGCATCCCATATCTGCAGGGGGAGCAGGCATGCGGTGAACGAGACGCTTAATGAAGACAACCTGCTTTCTTTGATGAAAGAAGAACAAGCGGAGGGCTTATATGGTTTTGGTGAATTGTGATCCATTTGGAGATTGGGACGTAATACTTAGCATGAAGAGGGAGTGACTATATGACAAATGAGACAAAAGGTATTTTAGAGTATTCACCTGAGGTGAAAAAAGCAATGCAAGAGAATCAACCGATTGTTGCTTTGGAATCGACTATTATTTCCCATGGCATGCCTTATCCCCAAAATGTGCAGACCGCACGTACCGTGGAAAGCATCATCAGGGAACAAGGAGCGGTACCCGCCACCATAGCCATCATACGGGGGAAAATAAAAGTCGGCTTGCTTCCTGACGAGATTGACTATCTGGGGAAGAAAGGGCTGGCTGTGACAAAGACAAGCCGTCGGGACATCCCCGTGCTTGTTGCGACAGGACAGGACGGGGCGACGACCGTGGCTGCGACCATGCTCATCGCCCATATGGCAGGAATCTCGGTATTCTGCACCGGTGGCATCGGCGGGGTGCATCGCGGGGCGACTCATACGATGGACATCTCCGCGGATCTTGAGGAATTGTCGAAGACTCCTGTCATGGTGGTTTGTGCAGGTGCGAAGTCGATTCTCGATATCGGGCTGACACTGGAATACCTTGAGACGAAAGGAGTTCCTGTGCTTGCCTATAAGACCGAACATTTTCCGGCGTTCTTTACCCGTGAAAGTGGGTTCAAGGCAAATTATTGCATCAATTCCCCCAAGGAGTTCGCTTCCATATTGAAAGCCAAGAACAATCTCAAACTGGAGGGAGGTGTTCTTGTGGCAGATCCTATTCCTGAGGAATACTCCATGGACCCTGCCTATATCAACGCAAAAATCAATGAGGCCGTTATAGCCGCCGAAAGGAACGGGGTTACCGGAAAAGCATTGACTCCTTTCCTTTTGGATGCAATCCAGAAAGCGACTGAAGGCAAGAGCCTCGATGCCAATATCCATCTTGTATATAACAACGCCGCTCTTGCTTCGCAGATTGCCGTGGCATATCAAAAACTGAGGGAATGACAAGCGAATTGCAGAATTGAGACAAGGTGTATTGAGCCCTGAGGAAGACATACTTGCAGAGGACCCTGAAGCTTTCCTTTGTGATTCCCTAGTACCAGACAAGCAAGCAGGTGGTGTCTGTGCTAGGGGAGAATCGTGGCTCGATGGCGATTGAAAGAGGAACCGTTCAAAGAAGCCGTAGTAATCGGCGGAAAAAAGATAGCCTGTGGGGCTATTATCCTACGAGAGGAGTTTTATATGCAGGAACAGCAACCTGAGGTTGTGGTTATTGGCGATGCCATGATGGATTATCAATACTGGGTAAAAGAAATGCCAAAGGCGGGAGAGGACGTCCCCTTGCTTCGTTCTTGCATGAACTCAGGGGGGTCAGGAGCCAATTCTGCGATTGCTCTTGCGTATTTGCAGGTTAAAAGCTGTTTCTGTGGACGAATAGGACAAGACAAAATCGGGAAAGAGATAGTGAGAGGGATAGAGGAAACCGGGGTGGATTGCTCTTGTGTCCAATATGGAGAGAAGACCGGGTATACGCTTACAATCATCGATGCACAGGGAGAACGGACCATGTTCTCTTTTCGAGGGTGTAACGAAGAACCGCTTGAAGAGACACCGGGACTTCTCTCGACGATAAAGAATGCAAAAATTCTCTTGCTTTCCGGGTATTTGCTACTCAATTCCCAGCAGGCTGCCTTTGCAATTCATATGGCCGGTTTTGCCAGAGAGCATGGTGTATTCGTTGCTTTGGATACCGCTCCGACTATTGATCTGGTCCCCTTTCCTGTTGTTGATGAAATACTGAACCTTACAGATCTCTTATTTCCCAATGAACGGGAATTACAGATTGTTTCTGGCAAGTCCTCTTCAGCTGAGGGTTTGGCAATCATAAGCAAGAAGGTTCCCTGTGTTGCCCTGAAACAAGGGTCTGCGGGTTCCACGGTAATGATACGGAAGGGCTTTAGGCCAATTGTCGGCAATGACTTTGGGCAGGCTGAACAGTTTTCTGTAAAAGCTACCCCTGTGCAGGCGGTTGACACAACAGGTGCGGGGGATTCGTTCAATGCTGGTTTTATCGCTTCATTCCTGAAAGACAGACATCCACGGCAAGGGCTTTCCGCAGGGAATGGATTAGCAAGGAAAGTTGTCCTGCAGCAAGGTGCGATTTCTCTGTTTACCCAAGGGCATCAGGCTGATATTTGATAATCGGAGCCATAAATGGATTTCTTGTTATTCATAAGACATTTCACTTTCACTCCATGGCAGTAGCCAGTGAAGATCTTGCCTTTTTCAATCTGTGGAGAGAATTCCGAAATTCTCCAAAGGATACCGCAATCTCAGGGCGCCTTTTTCTTGTTCGTCAGCTTCAACGGATCGACTTCCACACCTTTTTGCAATGCCACGGTTTCTTCTCTTGCTTGAGCAACCGTCTTCTCAGCACGTACGGATGGTATCAACTGGCCTCGTGTTTATCCGCTACCGACTGTGCGTCGCCTTTCCGCATGCATAGGCCAATCATCGCATCCCTCTGCCACTCATGCGACAACGATACAAAACCATGCGAGTTTTCCTAGTGCCGAGCTTTAGTTCGTCAATCCAAGCGGCAAGGTGTTCTTGTGAAGGGTATCCTGGTTTTCTGATTGTCCTTGATAGGTTGCATCCATGTTCCAGATAGTAGCCAACAGCTCGTTCCTTTTTTTCAGGGGAATACTTCTTTTGATTTGATCCCCATTCGATTTCGGTCTTTTGTTCTTTCAGGATACTGCACATACCATTCATAAAGCATCTTCCAATCAGGATACTCCAACTCCTTGATTATATCCGTAGCGCACAAGTCATAACTGATGAGCAGTTTTACTGCTTTCGCCTTCCTTTCTCGTAAATACACTTGTTACTCCCTTGCAAGTATCCACTCTTTTATCCGCATCCACAATCTTGGAAAATGGAAGAATTATCTCATGAATTAAAAGTCGAATACAAAAAAATATCAGAGATGGCAAAGCTTCTAACTTTTTTTCTTAGAATTAACTTCTTTAATTCAGAAATCTTGTGATACTTTTTTCTCAATTTGTCTCTCTTGGATTTGATTTTGTACCGAGATAAGAGGCATTGTTTGATTTTCGTGAAGTATTGTTATTTCAATTCTTCCCGTTTCGTTATTTTTATATAGTTTCCCTTCTAAAAGAGCATTTTTCAACACCAAACCAAGAGTTTCGATAATGATATTGCCCTTTCGCTTGAATTCCAACTTGGATATTGAACTATGTATCAGAACTTCCCTAATATACCCGCCAGTATCCTTGATGAGCGAAGTCATGACGTTGAATAACTCAATTTGAGGGTATTCCTGAATAGCTCGAGAGAATGTATCTTCTTCATATTCTTCAGTATTCCTTATTTTTGTTGGATTTTTTCTGAACTGAGTGTAATGATTTTCCACATCGTTGCCATATTCTCTATAGCTGTCTGGCCAAAGGACAAGATGCTCTGTTCCTTCAGTATCAATTTGCTTCGTTTTGACGAAATCTGCTTTGTTGAGAATGTCATCCATGAAAGCACGGATATTTTTCCCACGTTTCTTCAGTCCGAAGGAGTTGCAAACTCTTTTTTCAAGAAGATCATCAACAATCGGCCCCTCAAACATAATTATTTTTTTGTACCGTTGCTCAATCAAGTCAGTCTCCAAACTACAAAAGTCATTTGGATCCATTTTGTCGACATCCAAAGAGCAAATCTGATATGTTTCAGCGATTGAAGTTTCAATAACAGTAGGTTCATTTTCAATTGGTTTTGATTGTTCCTCAGCTTTTTTCGGTAGTGTCTCCACAATTTGAGTACATTCAGCAATCTGAGCCAAAAGCTCGTTTTTTGCTTTTTCTCTGTCAGTCCACCAATCTATGCTTCTAATCGGAATTATCTGCCATCCTCTATTTTTAAGCAAAGTACGATGCAATATATACCGATCATTCGTCAAACTGGAAGTTCTCAAATTGTCGCCATCAAGCAGAATTCCACAGTAAAATGATTCGGGTTTCGAAGGATTAATGATTGCAATATCAACACGGAATTCAGAGAGGCCTACATCCAGTTTCATCTGATAACCATTATCTTTCATCACATGAGCAATATCTTGTACAATTCCCTCATGTGATTTCTCATTTGCTCTGATGGTCATATTTTTTCCATTGGCGAACTGCAAGAAATCCATTAGATCTTTTCCACCCCGTGAAGGAATCACTTTGGTACTAATTTCATTCATGTCGATGATGGTGAATACTTCCATCTCTTTCTTTGCACGGCTAAAAGCTACATTCAAGCGTTTTTCTCCACCGGGTAAACTAATAGGTCCGAAGTTTGTGGAGAACCGTCCTGCTTTTGTTTTTCCGAATGTCACGGATAGAAAAATGACATCACGTTCATCCCCTTGAATGTTCTCAAGGTTCTTCACAATCAACTTCGCAGGACAATCAATCTCACTTTCGTCCCAATGTGCCAACTTTGCTAATTTATTGTTTTTCTCGAATAAAACATCCAATTTGTTAGCAATCAAACTCTGTTGTTTTTCATTAAAAGTGATGATTCCCATCGAAAGGTTTGCAGTTTTGGGATTTTCCAACCGGTTTTTGATTTCATGAACGATGGCTTCCGCTTCATATGGATTAGGTTCATTGTTGCTTGGTTGATAATATCCTTTTACCTTTTTAAGTATTACCTTTGATACTTGAGAATCTACTGATGGATAAGTCTTTAATAAGTAATTGTAGTAATGTGAGTTGCTGAAATAAATTAAACTTTCACTTTCGCTTCTATAATGCCAGTCTAGTTTGATTTGTGGCAGGCCAAGGGTCATGCAATCATCAAGTATGCTGTCGAGATCCATCAACTTCTCAACTTCGGAATTGTATTCGTCCTCTGTGAAGACTGATTTGCTAAAGAAACTCGTTGGAGGCATTTGTTTAGAATCTCCAACAACTACAAGGTTTTGTCCTCTAGCGATAGAACCAATCGCTTTACAAGTAGGTATTTGTGATGCTTCATCGAATATAACAAGATTAAACACCTGCTTTCCTGGTTCAAGATATTGTGCCACGGAGAGTGGGCTCATTAGAAAGCAAGGGCAGATGTCAGTGATGAATTTTGCGCAATCCTGAAACAAAGACCTTATGGATTTACGTTTCCCTTTGCTTCCGATGAATCGTTGGACTTGTTGAAGCTCACCATTATTTTTCTCAGAAAGATTTACACTGGAATCGAGTTTGTCATGTAAAGAATCTATTACGAATGAACGAAATTTTTTCTCAGCTTCATTAAGCAGTCTGACATTTTCTTCGAAGGACTTGTTGGAATACCTCGACAAGATTGTTTTTGTTTGCATTGTATGTTCAGCATATGTCCTGTAGTACGAAGCTAACATAATTTGAAAGACTTCATCAACAGCTACTCCTTCTTTTACCATATTGAGGAATGAAGTTGTATAAGCTTTGTCATTGAACCAGATTTCAAGGTGATTGCAATGTCCCCATTCATAAAGATTAATTGGATTGTTATTCCAAATTCTCATGTATTCCATTATTTTTTGTAACGGCATTCCATTGAACGAATTATCTGGCATCAGAAACGATGACAGTTTCTTCCAATTCTTGTTCTGTTCTCCAGCGATTGAGATTAGCTTTCTAAAATGAATCGATGAGGATGAATTGGCATACCAATTTTCCGCCACTTTGATCATCTCTTCCTCTTTAGGAAGGTCATACAGTTCAGTAAAAAGACGTTGCATTAAGCCTTTGTATGTTACGACTCCTTGCTTTATTTCATCGAGCGAAGTGGAATCATTTACCTTCAATGAAAGAAAATCGCTTGGCACACTTGCTTTGTATTGCTCAATTTCCCCTTTTTCGGAACTTGTTCTGTTAAGTTCTCGCAGTTTGCTCTCAATGTTTTCCTCTGTGATGTCCCCATCAAGATAATAAGCACCAATATTTTTGATCATTTCTTTTCGTTGTTTGCGCTTGAAGAAACCATCTTTGCAATCAGACCAATCTCTCAAGAGTTCAGGAATGCTCTTGTTTAAAATTTCAAGATTCCATTGTAAAGCAATTGAACCGACCATTTTTGAGCTTTTCTCTCTGTAGTGCTTCAATGCAATGAATCCCGATTCCAAAGAAAAATCGTTCATGCTAACTATCTTGATTGGAAGAGCTTTTTCCTTTAAATATTTCCCTGCTTTAGCTATCTCTTCAACAACATACAAAATAATCGGGTTGAGGACCTTTTCAGGTTTCCTGGGTAATGAATTGATAATTTCAGCCCATTCTTCTTGACTTGTTTCAAGGCTTGAAAGAAAGGCAGGTATTATTTCTGACATACACTTCTGAGAAGCATCATCATATTCCTGAAAATGCAAGCCTTTGTATGGTGATTCTTTCAATGGGCAAAACTTTTTCAGATTGAGTGCTATTTCCTGCAGATGTATCTTGCATTCTTTCAAATCATCTTCCGTTACATTTTGGATATCATGAAACTGAAGATGTAAGGCTTGAATTCCTTCAAATTGCTGGAGACGGTCAATCATGTCGTAGAGACAGATTCCATTCTGCTCCTTAACATGTAGGGCACTGACGTAATTGGCAAGTTCCTTGCTTATGTCTTGAATTTGTTTTTCATTTGCAGTATCTGGAATGACAGCAAGACTCCGTTTTTCCAACGCCTGCACCAATTGGTCAATAAAATGAGTTTTTGTAGCTTTGATAGAATGCAATTCAATGGTGTAGTCATCGACATGAACTTTCTTCAGGTTCCTATAAACAACTTGAAGGGCTGCCATTTTTTCAGCCACAAACAACACTTTTTCCCCGTGTGCCAAGGCATTGACAATTATCGCCGTAATGGTTTGCGATTTTCCTGTACCGGGAGGACCCTGCAGAATGAAACTATGTCCTTCAGTGGCGGCTTTCACAGCCTTAAGCTGACTTTCATCACAGGAGACTGGAATAGCCTGCTCAATGAAATCTGCATCAGTCACTTTGGGGAAAGGTTTCGGCTCATATGTCAACTTGTTCTGTATTAAGCTAGCAGCAATCTTGTTGTTTGCAAGGTCATCAGAACGTTTTCTCATGTCGTTCCACATTACAAACTGGTCAAATGAAAATAAGCCAAGGGTACATGATTCAACAAGTCTCCAGCGATACTGATTGGCGATTTCCAATCGAATTTCTTTGAAAATTTTTAAGACATCTAGACCCCTTTCATCATGAGGCAAGTTCTCATAGTCCAGTTTTGTCGTATATTTGAAGTCATTTTTGAATTTCTCAAAAATGCTATAATTCAATTGAGGTTCCTCATCATCACGGACTTGGATGAGGTATTCGGAAGAATTGACTCTTGTTAAGCTAACGGGATATAGCAAAATTGGAGCGTGGTATGCTTGTGCCATGGTATTGTCTTTTTCATACCATTCAATATGCCCCACAGCAAGATAGAGCGTATTTGATCCTGTTTCACTAAGATCATTTTGAGCCTGACGATAGATATGAGACAGTTTTTTTTTCAGGTTTGTTGCCGTTTCTCCGGTCGGGATTTTTTTTTGTTTGAAATAACTCATAAGAGTAGCATAGTTACTTCTCTCTTTTATCGGAGCAACTGCAAACGGAGTCATTTCAATGAGTAACGGGTTCTCAATAAGATGAAACTGTATTGAAGAATACAATTCATCCTCAAGTTTATCCACCTCAGGGCAGAGAAGTTGCAAAGATTTGCCTGTTATCTTCATGTTCATCAATGGGTTCTTTGTCGAGAAATCCAAGAGCTTGCGTTCCCAAATGGTTATACGATCCTTGGGAGTATTGTCAGCGGAGGTAATCTCCCCAATGTCATACTGTACGGATGCTTCAGGAACATTGGCCTCAATATCGGAGAACGTATCCTCAATATAGTTCTCGCTTCCATCTTCTGCTAGTTCCCTATAGGGAAGTGGAAGGACTCGTTGCATTCTCGCTAGATGAACATCAACGATTCTTAAGTTTTCTGCATTCTCCGCTTTTTCAAAAGCTTTGTTACAAGCATCCTCAAAAGGAACGAAAGGATGCTGAGTAAGTAACGTTGATTCCACAATACACAACTGCTGGTTTGCATTCTGCGTAATATCCGAAGGATCATCATGTACAACACTGTTGAACTGTAATGTATCGTCAAGCCATACACCGGGAAAAGCATGGCCTTCTAAAATGCAGATGATTGGATGTAGACCAATGCATTCTGAGATTGAACAATAAAGCAAAGTCGTATCAAGACAAGTGGCAACTTTGTTTTTGAATATCTCTTGGCATGACCTAATTCTTTGACCTGACAAAGAATTACTTGCCAATGGCTCAGTATAGGTCAAGTTTTGGTTCTGGAGGACTGAGTAAATTGCAGCGCATTGCTTTTTTACAATATCAGGATTTTGAGATTGGTATGCTACAAGAGCTGAATTACCTGCCAGTTGTTCCATCGCTTGTCCTACTAGGTGGAGAAGGTTACGGATGGAAGGATCATTGCGCTTGATGAAGACAGGAAGACTTTGCGGTGTACCATCCCAGTAATCCTCGGGTTTTAATGTTACAAATAACTCTTGTCTTCCAATATTTTCTCCTTGGGAATTCTTCAAAAAAGCAGTTATTGTTTCTGTAGCGTCCTCAGTTAATCCTTTGAAACTTGTTTGATTGAGATTAACCTCAATAGTCTTTGAGAAAATGTTGGATGACGAGGATGCCTTGTGCACAGAGCCTTCTATGATGATGTCCTTAAATTCTGACACAAAATCAGAGGAAGCTGAGAAAATGATGTCAAAATCTTTAAGGTCTTCTTCTGTCAGGTTTTCAAGGCCTATAGTAATCTTGAATTTTTCAAACGAACGAATCTGTGAGAAACACAATTCATCATGGTTTGTTTCTAATGAAAAAAGAATCATTCCTTGTTGTTTTCCCTCAACCGTGGTCGTAAGTATTTCTTCCTGCTCTATCGTTTCATCTTTATTCAAGTCCATATCGTCTCCCCAATAGATTCAAAGTTGGAAAAATAAGTCTATAATAGAGCAAGTATATCATTGTATATCTCAAGCTGAAAGAAAAAATCCTTAATCTATAATTTTTGAGCCTAATTATTACCATAAAGATGGCTATCAAGTCACTTGAAAAGCTTGGCAGGAGGAATGACGCCTAAAGCTTTATACCCATCGTTCATTTCTCTTTGAGATTTGTGTCGTCAAATACTGCTGTTTTGCACTCTTGGGATGGCTGGGATTGCTCAAGGTCAGAAGGTTTTGTTGGACCAAGGGGTTAATCCTGCTTTTTATGAAATACGAGATTGACTTGAACTGGAATCTTTCCCACAATTGTGCACGTGTTTTGGGTGTTGTGCAAAATTCCAGTATTTCCTTATCTGAGCCGGACTCGCTTATTTGGAGACAAACAGGAGTGTCCGTTGGTGAAGATCATACCAATCGAAAAGGAAGAACAGACATCACTAATAAAAAGTTATTATCGTATTAAGGTTTAGAATGATTGTTTATTGGGGACTTTTTGAAAAATTGGCTAACATACAATACTAAGCCACCCACAAGGTAACATATTACGTCAATGATATCTGCTGAACCCCGTTTCAGAAAGTATGGTACTATTATTTCAAATACAATGGAAATGAGTATCCAGTAAAATAGGATTTCATGAAAAGAAATGGATTTCTTTCTTTGGATTCCCAAACTTGTTTGAAAAAAGACAAACAGAGGAACTAGGACAATCAATCCAAGGAAATCTCCAAAATAAGATCTTGCAAAAGTAACTTCATACCATTTAGAAAAGCGTGTCAGAAAGAAATGGATAGAATAAAAAAACGAGCTAGTGAAAAATTGTTTTGAACAAATCATCCTCATAAAGAACCAATGATAATGATGACCAAAACAATAACAATCAAGACACCTACAACTGCCCAAACACCACCAGATTTTTTGGGAGGATCAGGATTGCTGACTTGAATAACCGTAGGTTCTGGCTTTGATTGTTCTTTGGGTGATTCTGATTGTTTCTTGTTGAAAAGAAGCAAAATCTTTTTCCGGTCTCCGAGAAGGGATATACCGATATTTTGCAAGTCCTGATCAGTTAGTTCTGATAGCACTTCCGGTGTCGTTAACTTTTGCTTCTTGAAACAATCTATGTATTCTTCCAGCCCGTTGTCAGTAAGTACTTTCTCATAGTATTCCCTTGGTTGTTCTTGTCTGTCTTCCTCTTGAAGATTTTCACCTGACGCTCTTGTTTCTTTTTCTTCCATATTTTGATCGCCTCAAAAAATAGTATAACATACGTTTCCAAACATTCAATTTTCTTGATAGTGTTTTATATCGATTTATTAAATCTTCTCTCTATCAAACATCAAGATAATTGGATCTTTTGCAAAGGGATCTGACCTGCCGGTCCTTGAGAAGGGGTTCGAACACGGAGTCTGACAGCCACCCTCCCAGAAAGATGCCGACGAGAATCGAGGAGTACTGGATTGCGTTGCGCGCCGCAAGGCTGTATGCGGTATCTGTATCCGACGGTTTCTGTAGGAGATTTCTCTTGATTGGGGATGAATACATTCCCTTCTCCTTGTCGAGTCCAAGAAAATGTCTTCACCCACATATGTAATTCTTCACTTGTCATAGTTTCTCTCCAAAATTTTTAGTTGTCGAAACAAATACACCTTAAAATTTCATTTTTCAATTTATTTTTTAGTTGTTTTGAATTTTTTTAGTTGTTTTTCATTTGTTGATAAGAAAATTAACTTTTAAGTTTTGAATTTTTAGTTGTTTCCAAAGATAAAAAACCTGCAATCGGGTCGACAATCATGCCTTGTAGTCCCAAGACCGCTTTCATTAATTCTTTCTTGTGTCGTTTTTTCTCAAAGGAACCAAAGAGAAAGGTCAGGGATGGAGCAACTGCTCGAACAATGTGGCAGAGGTCTCCAGTTCTTGCTCCATTGCCTTGAGGGATGGGTGTGTGTCATGTCCGACGAGAAAGGTATTGAACATCCACTCA
>JBAXZS010000010.1:0-24070 GCA_041670175.1 Sphaerochaetaceae bacterium
AAAAAATGCTAAATCATAAATCCAAGCGTTTATTTGCTGTTGAAATAAAGTTGGCATGACTCTTGCATCACTGTTTATACAAACAAAAAAGTTTGAAGGAGATAAACCAATATGAACGTATTTAAAAGAATGGGCGATATTTTCAACGCTAACCTGAACAGCACTTTGGACAAGATGGAAGATCCTCAGAAGATGATCAACTTGATGATCGACCAGTTCGAGGAGACGCTGAGCAAAGCCCGCGCCAGTCTCGCCGAGCACAAGGCGGAAGTCACCACACTGCAGAGACAGAAGCTGGAATGGAATGCAAGTATGTCCCGTTGGGAAGAAAGGGCCAAGATGGCCGTCTCCCAAGGCAAGGACAATCTTGCTCGTGAGGCTTTAGTTGAGAAGAAGTCTGCAAGTGCCAAACTTGTTCAATGTGAAAATCAGCTCAAGACCCTAGATGAGATTATCACCAGCCAGGAAGCCCAGATTGCAGAGATCCATGATAAACTTGAGGAAGTCAAGAGCAAGCAGCAGATCCTTGTCGAGAGAGCCCGTTCCGCAAAAGAGAAGAAGCAGGTGGAAAACACTCTGCACAAGGGTGACAGCAATGATATCGCCCGCAAGTTCAGCGAGCTGGAGAGCAAGATAGAGAAGATGGAGGCAGATGCGGACCTTACCCGTTATAACGGCAAGAAGACAAACACTGATGAAGAATTCTCAAAAATGGAAAACGATAGCGCCATCGAAGCCGAATTGAAAGCACTCAAGGAGAAGAAGACGAAATGACCAGCAGACTCTACCGTAGTAACAAAGGGGAGATCCTTGGGGTATTCCAGGGTCTCGCCTCCTGGAGTGGAATCAACGTATGGATCCTGAGGGTTATTGGAATTGTGATTGCCTTCAAGATTGGTTTTGTCCCATCAATAATCATTTACCTGCTTGGCGCAGTATTGATGCCTCGTTACTAGAAAGACAAGGACCGACTGAAAATCGGTCCTGTTTTTTTATCCCAATCCTTTCAACCTCTCTTCAACGAGAGATCAGCAACATCATCTGAAAGCAAGGATATCCCTTAAAGAAGGGAGAACCGTTGTTCCCTTTCCAGAAGCTCTCGCTTGACAGGCAAAGTCCCCGCATACCCTGTAAGGGAACCATCAGAGCCAATGACCCTGTGGCAGGGAATTACAATAGCTATCGGATTGCGGTTACAAGCCATTCCCACTGCCCTTGCAGCCCGTCTGTTTCCCAACGCCTTGGCTATCTGCCCATAGCTCTGGGTCTGTCCATAAGGGATGGCCTGCAAAAGACACCAAACCTGCATTTGAAAAGAAGTCCCCACAGGCCGCAAGGGGAGAGTGAAACTCTTGCGTTTTCCTTCCAGATATTCCTTCAATTGCTGATAAGCCAAATCGGTCAAGGCGGTAGAAGAGTATTTGCCCTGAAAGTCCTGATCGCCAAAAGCAATGGCAGCAATGGCTTCTCCCCTCTGGGCAATGGTGAACTTTCCCTCATAGCAATAAAAGGTATCAACCGTTTTATTCTTCATTTGGCAATTGCTCCTTGTATTTGCGATACATCCCCCTGAACTGGTCATACGATAGGTTCAACAACTGCGCGGCTTTTCTCTGGTTGTCACTGCTGTTCTTCATGGCCTGCCTCACATAGAGGATATCGAGTTGTTGTTTCGCCTCCTCATATTTCGTCAGGTCAAGTGTATTTTGCTCTTGCATAACAGGTACTGGCTTATCCTCGTAAGGATTGAAGAAAGGGTCAAACTCCAAATGCTCGATGATTGGTTTTTCCTGCCGATATACAGCCCTTTCCACCACATTTTTCAATTCTCGAACATTACCCGGCCAGGAATAACCAAGGAGCTGTCTCTTTACGTCCTCACTGAAAGAAGGCGTTTCTTCATGACCGCATTCCATAGCCATTTTAGCCGCAAAAAAATGGGCAAGGAGCAAAATATCCTCACCTCTCTTACGAAGAGGTGGGATGAAAAGCACTTCAAAACTCAAACGGTCGAGAAGGTCTTCCTTGAACTTACCTTCCTTGCAGAGAGCAGGTAGATCGGCATTGGTCGCACCGACAATCCTCACGTCACTGCTATGGGTCACCGAGGAACCGACCCGTTCAAAAGTACCATACTCCACCACACGGAGAATCTTCTCTTGGACTTCAAGAGGAATCAATCCGATCTCATCCAAGAACAACGTTCCTTCCTCCGCTTCCTCAAAACGACCCTTTCTTGTTTTTTGAGCACCTGTGAAGGCTCCTTGTTCATACCCGAACAATTCGGTTTCAAGTAATGACGGGGGCAATGCAGCACAATTGACAGTCACAAGACCATGTTGCCAGCGAGGAGAGAGAAAATGAAGCCTTCTGGCCGCTATTTCCTTTCCACTTCCTCTTTCACCAACAAGAAGGACACTTCTGTTTACCTTCGCAACCGCGGAGAGTCTTTGCTGGAAATCAAGGAAAACCTCGCTCTCTCCAAGTGGCTGCTGTTCATTTTGCATATCTGCCATAATTACGGTAAAATATACCATGCTTGGCGATTCTAACCAATATCCTGACTGGTTTATCCACAAAAAAAGGCATTGTGGATTACTTTTTGATTTGGCATGGTTATTGCAAGAATGGTCTTTGTAAGGAGATTTAATCGTATGGGAGTTTTCTCAAGATTCTTAGATATCGTAAATGCTAATATCAACAGCCTGCTAGACCGTGCGGAAGATCCTCAGAAGATGCTTCGCATGATGATTCAGGAAATGGAAGATACGCTCATCGAGATCAAGAGCAATTGTGCGGCAAAAATGGCTAGCAGGGCTAAAGTCGAGAGACAGTACCGCGAAGTGGATGCCTCAATCAAACGTTGGGAGGGCAGGGCGCAGCTTGCTGTCGACAAGGGTCGTGATGATCTGGCTAAAGAGGCATTGCTGGAGAAAAAACGGGCATTGCTTCAGATGGCAAGACTCAAAGAAGAACTGGCCGGCTACGACAACCTGATCAAGGATAGCCGTAACGAGATTGACCAGTTGGACGACAAACTTTCCGAAGTAAAGAAAAAATACCAGCTTCTCATGGAGAAAGTGCATCAGGAACAGGAAAAGGAACATACACAGGAAGCCATGAAGATGTCTCCTCTGGATCATTTCAATTCCATGGAAGAGAAAATTGACAGGATGCAGGCTCGCAACGACATCAATGCAAGCAAGCCTAATTTGGAAAAAGAATTCTCCAACCTGGAAAGCGAAGAGGATATCGAAACCCAACTAAACGAATTGCGAAAAAATAGAGAGAAGAATTAATCATGGAAACCGTACTTATTCTGGCAGTAATCTTTTGTGGGGCGATTGTTCTCTCCGCAATAGAGAAAAAAGCCGAGGTGAGAAAAAAGAAGATTGAGGCGACCTTGCGCATGGAAGAGATGGAACAAGGTTACGAGCCAGGAACCTATAGCAACTTCAAAGAGAAGAGACAAAAGGACTATCCTCATTCAAAGGTAAAGCATCTTCATCATGAGATGGAGGAAGCCGCTGAAATCTCACAAAAGAAGACTATGGAGAGGGAACAGTTGAAAAAAGGCATCAATGGCCTTGAGGAACGGTTAAACAACATCGAGACGATCATGAGTAGTCGTCAGTCAAATAAGGAAGAAAAGGAATGATTGATATGGCAAGAACAACTATGGACAGATGGTATCGATCCCCCAGGGGGAAGGTTTTCGGACTTTGCACGGGCTTGGCCGAATGGAGGGATCTCAATCCGGAGGCGGTGAGATGGATTGTCTTTATCGCAGTGATATGTACAGGGGTATTCCCTGGAGTCATCATCTACTTGCTTCTTTCTTTGGTCATCCCGATGAACCCCAACCCCGAGGGATATCATCAGCACGTCAGGGACAGTGAGGAACCAAGCGATGATGATCTGAAGGAAAAATACAACAACCTGAAGAGCAAAGTTGAGAAGATGGAAAGCGAGATGTTCGACAAGGAACGCGAGTGGGACGACCGTTTCAACTCGGAGAAATGAGCAGATGTTACACGATAGTAAAGCTAATAAGATTTTCTTATTGGTCTTGGTGGTGGTCTTGGCTCTGGGAGCAGCAGCCAAGCCACTTCAGAAAAAAATACATGGGAATCAAATGAAAAATATCTCTCTTACCACAGGAAAAAATCTTACAATCAACACAACTGTGGACGATATTTCCGTCATGGTTGATAATTCAATATCGGAGATGCAAGTTTCCTATAAAGGTACGGGAACACTCTCTGTCCTGGATAATGGGAACACTACGGAAATATCCGTATCAATCACCAGCCACTTCTTTAATTTTGGGGGAAAGGGAAGGGTCATGATCACCATCCCGGCTATTCAGCTCGGCAAAGTGGAAGTAACCACTGTCAGTGGGGACATCGATCTGATGCAGGATTTCTCTGCCCAGAAAATCAAGCTCCACTCAATCAGCGGGGATATTGATTTCATCAATCTTACAAGCAAGGAGGACGTATCCCTATCCTCCACCAGTGGACAAATCGAAGGGGAGGGCATCGATTGTTCCAGCAAGGTGGAAGCAAGTACGATCAGTGGAAAGATCGAGTTGGATTTGATTCATGCCAGTGATATATACCTTCATACCACCAGCTCTGAGATCCAGGGGACTGTTCAAATGGAGAAAGGCGAGGTGAAAGCCACCAGTACCAGTGGAGAGATTGAAATTGACCTGCTGCAAGACACTCCTGACTATAGGCTCAACGCTCATAGTACAAGTGGTTCCATAGAGGTGAATTCCACTGAAATGGGACACAGTGTGAATCAGGATGTGGGAAAAGGCTCCATTGGAGTAACACTTTCCACTGTCAGCGGAAGTATCTCGCTGTACTCAACCAAAAAATAAACTGTCGTATCATATTTTGGTATCTATTTCGTCATTGCTCCGGTATTCCTATGAATCCGGAGCTTTTATTTATTTGCAGGTCAAAGGCTCTTCCCTTCAAGCAATACCGGCTTGAAATAAACACATTTGGGAGTCCGCTCATTGCTTTTCGCATTTTCCTTTGCGAGTCTAGCAGCTTCTCTTCCCATAAGTTTGCTATGAAAATCAACAGTGGTAAGAGGAGGAGAAATCCACTGCCCTGAGTTATCACCATTCAAGGAGACCAGGTGCACCGCAGAACCGAGTTGCAGCCCATGCTCGTTGAGAGCCTTGGATACTCCGATTGCAAGAGGGTCCGTACCTGTAAAAATAGCCTCAGGTACACTCTTGTTCCTGAGAAGATATTCACTCATTGCCTGATAGCCCGCATCGGAGCCGAACCCCTCGCACTCGATAAAATCCCTCAGGATAAGACAGGGATGAGCTAAGAGATAATTTCTCACATGGGTGATCTTCAGATAGTTCGCGGGAATCTGACAGCGATCTTTCCCATCAAGAAAAAGCATTTCCTTCATCCCATGGGAAACCAAGGCATCCAGAGCAAGACGAACACAGGCTTCCACATCGTAGGTCACCGTGTCAAAGCATTCGGGAAAGAAATTAAGCTTTCCCACAAACACAATATTATCGTTCTTTACCAGAGAATGGATGCGCTTCACTTCGTCGGGAGGATAATTGCCCACCACAAGGACACCGGTATACGGATGATCCTCCATCTCAAGACGGCTCAGGGGAACAAACCGGCAAATATCACCATTCTCCGCAATGAATTCCTCAATGCCGCTCCTGATGGAGAAATAGTACCCATTGTCAACATGGTCCAAAAAATGCGAGTCCTTATGCACAACCAAGAACTCGTCGGGTTTCTTTAGGGTTTTCAGATTCTTGTATCCCAGGGAGAGTGCAATTTCATATATTCGTTTTCCTGTCTCCGAGGAAAGAGAAAGAGAGGGGTCTTTGCGAAGACAACGCGAAACAGTAGCGGAAGAAACATTCGCCGCCTTTGCAATATCCTGAATACGTACCATTCTTCACCTCTTGTACCCTACAAAGCGCTCAGGATAATCATATTCAAACATATCAACCTTCGCACTGATGGCATAATCCACAAGTTTTTGAGTCTGCAATATTGCCCCCGAGACAAAATATCCATGCTTTTGCAAATCACAGACTGCCTCTTTCGTGAGATTATACACATAGGATAGATATATCATAGCACTCATTTCCCTCATAAGGGAAATAGGATTTATAGGAATAAACGGTACAATAAGGCCTATTTCAAAGTCCTTGTCAATTTTTTTCAAGCTAGCAAGGACTTTATAATCCACCCCGAAGGCTTCCACCTGGGAAAGCATGCCCTCCGCCCGAACGATTTCATCCATGAGCGGCATAAGAACATAGTTCATTTCTTCGGTCTCATAGGCAGAGCTTTTCATTTCCAACGCAAAAAAAACGTTGTTCTTCCTCCCCCAACGCATCACTTCTTCCAATGTCGGAACCCTGTATTTCTCGTTGAGCTCACCAAATGTATAATCCTGTACAAGACCAGGAAGTCCCGTCTTGTCCAAGGTGTCAATATCATGAAAGATCACGGGAACATGGTCCTTGGTCAATTGCACGTCTATCTCGAGATAATCAGCACCTCTTTCAAGCCCCAGATTCATCGCAGGGATGGTATTCTCCTGAAAATCACAGGTACAACCCCTATGACCACCAATCAGAGGAAAGACATTTCCCGACCTCCGATGAGCTTCCAATAATGAACGCATTTTCATAACCCCTTAAAAAATGACGATATTCCTGCCTTCCGGCATCAAAAAGACATTGTACTTTGCTCCCAAGGAAAGATATACCACGCCTTTTCCTTTTGCCAGACATTTCAATTGGTCATACATTGTCTTGTCCTGATACGAAATGCGTACCTCATCCTTTCCTACGGAACCATATACCAGAAGCTCCTTCCCAAGATTCTCTACGATACGGACGGTCATAGGAAGGGAGAATTCCTCATCTTGTACAAATGCAATGTGCATCAAATGGGAACGAACTCCAATTCTGACCTCGGCCCCCGAGACCTCAGCATCAAGAGGCATCTTGCAGGAAAGTACTGTTTCTCCAATGACAAAATGTGTCCTGTCAACCATTTTCGCCTGAAAGAAGTTCATCGGTGGATTTCCCATGAAATTTGCAACAAAAAGGTTGGAAGGGCATTCATAAAGCACATCCGGAGTATCAAATTGTTGAATTTTCCCTCCATCAAGGATAGCAATCTTATCTGCTAGGGCCATCGCCTCCTCTTGATCATGGGTGACAAGTATGGCGGTAACCCGCAAATCCTGCTGGATGTCTTTTATCACTTCCCTAATCTCAATCTTGAGACGGGCGTCAAGATTCGACATCGGTTCATCAAGCAAAAGAATCCGGGGTCCCTTCACAATCGCACGACACATGGCGACACGCTGTTGCTGGCCACCGGAAAGCTCTGCTGGTTTCCGTTCCAGAAGATGCTCAATTTGTAGTTTCTTGGAAACTTCCCGAGCTTTCTTGTACCGTTCTTCCTTTGAAACACCCTTCTGCTTTAGCGGGAATGCGATATTGTCCAATACGGAAAGATGAGGATAAAGTGCATAGGACTGAAACACCATGCCGATGTTCCTATCCTTTGGCGCTGCATCCGTCATGTCTTTCCCATCAATGAGAATAGTTCCTTTTGTGGGGTCAAGGAGACCTGCAAGACAATTTAGCGTCGTGGACTTTCCACACCCGGAGGGTCCCAGCAGGGCGATAAACTGACCATCGTCAATCGTCAGGTTAAAATTCTCGAGCGCAACAACATTATGATCAAATGTCTTCTTAAGGTTTCGGATTTCAATCATGATACTCCCTTGCCCCCCCCAATGTTTCCTTCCATCAGTTGTTTCTGGCTAACAATGAAAAACACAACTACAGGAATCATATAAACGATACCCATGGCAGCAATGACATTATAAGGCGCTATCATCTGCTCGTTACGGGTCAATGCCCTGATATAGGTCGCCACAACAGGCGTCTTGTTCCCAAAAAGGAGCGTATTGAACAAGATGAAATTCGACCAGGCGGAAAGGAATGAAAAGACCGCGATGGAGACAATCCCAGGTTTCACCAGGTAAATTATCACCTGTCTAAAACCCGAGAACCGCGTACACCCATCAACCAAGGTCGAATTCTCGATATCCTTGGGAACTCCATCAAAGAAATTCTTAATGATGAAGGTCGATCCGGGTAAACGGAAAGCCAGGGCGACAAGGACAACCCCTTTCAAGGTGTTGACAATATGCAGGGACATGAGGACATAAAGCACCGCGATGAGAAGAAGCAAGGTGGGGAACATGCGAAGTACCAGCAACGAGGTCTGGATGGTCCTTCTTCCTTTAAAATGCAATCGGGAAAGGGCATATCCAGCAAGCATGCTGATCATTACTTCCAGGGAGGTAACCCCAATTGTGAAGATTACCGAATTCTTCAATGCTGGACCGATAGGCTTGATTGTTGTCTGGTCCCTCAGCTGCATAGGCCCCAGGACAAATCCAAAATTCTCCATCGTCGGATGTCCATCCTGGAAGAAAGCCATGCCAAAGAAAACCACAAACATAAAGACAAGAGGAAGCACAAAAACGAACATGATGGCAATCGCAATATTTTGCTTTTTCCTTTCAGAACGGGTAAGACTTAAATTTGCCATCCTAGGCCTCCCTGCCCTTATGTGTCCTGGACGCCATTATCCAAAGCAACATAATCATGAACACCACCAATATGAGCAAGACGGAAATCGCTGCACCATATCCATATTGCTGATCGATAAAGGCTTTGTGATAAGCACTCAATGCCCATACCTCGGTCTTATTCAAGGGGCCTCCATTCGTTATAAGCATGATGTTGATGTAGTTGGTCATCAGTCCCAGTGTCTCCCACATCATGATAAACTTTATATGTGGCCAGATATTTGGGAGAATGATGGTCTTCACAATTTCCCATTCACCTGCGCCGTCGACATGAGCAGCCTTGAACTGATTATCAGGAATACTCCTGATGGCTGAGGAAAAGATAATCGCACCATAGGCCAAAGAGACTATGACCTGAGCAAGAATAATCATTTGAAAGGGATATTTTGCAATCCAGTTCACACTTTCAAAATTATGGTTGAAGAATCTGAAGAACGAGTTAACAAATCCTGAGTCACTTGCATCAAGATACCAGATCCAAAGAACGGAATAGACAACCGAAGGGGTGATCATGGGAATCATGATGATCGACTTGAAAAAACTGGCCCATGAATCACTTCGAATGAAATAAGTTGTCATTACCGCAATAAAAAGATCAAGGGCGATGATAATGGCCATCGATATCAAAATATAAAGTATGGTGTTTTTTAATATCAGGAAGGTATTCGGATCAAGAAATATCTTCCTGTAATTCTCAAACCCAATAAAATCCCAGATGAATGCGCCATCGAGACTGGTAAAGGACATCACCATGGTCAGGATTGCCGGTGCAATATAGAAGATGGATACGAGAATAAGGAATGGCGAAAGAAAAGTGTACCCCTGTACATTCTTGCCTTTCATCGAGAACCTCCTTTCAGGTTACCCATAGGATAAAAGACGGAGGCAGCCATGCTGCCCCCCCTTCAAAAACTTACTTATAGATAACGTTTTTCACATTAAGTTGAATCTGAGCCTTCATGTCAGCCACAGCCTTTTCAGGAGTCGTCTGTCCAAGCTCAAGCGCTACAATCTGCTTAAAAAGCTCAGAGCGATAATTGGCTATACCATCAATACAAGGAGTCGTTATTGCATAATCGGCCATATAGGCAATATTTCTTATTATTGGATTCGCATCAATCTGGGAATCCTTGTTTCCGGCAACAACAGAAGAAAGAGAATTGATTTTTGCTGCATGACGGGCAAGAAGACCAGTTGAGCCATTCACCAGCTCAGTGAGAAGATCCTTGCAGATTTCAGGATACTTGGTCTTTGAAGAGACTCCGATATACTGAGGAGCCGCCACAACAAACGGTTTCTGAGAATACTGCGATACAGGGAAAAGTACAAATTCTTCCTGAGAGGCGAATTCCGCATTGGTAAGTTTCACCGCAGACGCCACATAGGAACAGGAATATATTGGACCGTAATAGGCAAAGCTCTCTCCTGTCCCAACCATGGTGTTGATGGTCGTCCATCCCATCTGGTTGAGATTCTGGGGAGTGATCCTGGTCACATTCGCATTATCGTAAGTCATCTGGAAGAAACGAGTCAGTCCTGTCTCATCAAATACCAGCGTACCTTTCTCGTCATAGTACTCCCCTCCCAGAACCTGTATGATGTCTAAGAAATCCGACCCGTTTCCAGGACGGTGTGTGAGACCGTATTTCGCTCCACCCTTCGTGACAACCTCCTGACACAGAGCAAGAAAATCCTCAAACGAAAACTCCCCTTTCTGAATCTTGACAGGAAAAGCTTTGATTTGTTCATCAGTCCATCCGATTGCCTTGAGATCTTTCTTGCTGTAATAAATAACCCTGACAGGGAGATCAGGAGGGAACGCATAGATTCTGCCGTCTTCAGTAACAGGGCTGAATACGTTATTAACGAATTTATCCGCATTCGCCTTCACCATATCAGTCAAATCAAGAAGAAGTCCTGCTTTCATCAGGCCTGCGGGATCGCTAATCGCATAAATATCAGGAGCATCATCTATCTTATGCGCAAACACGATGTTGTTCTGGTATTCTGTCCAGTCAATGGTCTGGTAGTCCTTCTCAAACTCAATATGAATATTTTTTCCTTCTTTGGCATATCTCGCATTTACTTTTGTCGCGGCATCAACAACAGCGTCAGGGATCGTCGTGAAGTCCATATTATGGGAAATCTTCAAAGTGACTACTTGTTCCTTATTATCAGGAGCACCCTTCTCTTGGGTTCCATTCGCAAGCAAAGGGAAAAGTAAACCAAGTGCCAGTAATAAAACAACCGTTGCCTTTTTCATGATTCATCTCCTCTTCTGAAAGATTGTTGGGAATTTCCTAGTAAATCTTTTCATATGCATTTCGAGACTATCATACATTTACCAACCTAGCAAGTATTATTGTTTATTTCTCACAAAAAATTCATATATTTGAAAAATATTTCCATATTGTTGCAATATTATTTATAAGTGCTATGCTAATCATATGAACAACAACTTACAAAAAAAATATCAAATCATTGGTGACTTCCATACTCATACCATGGTAAGTCAGCACGCCTATAGCACCATCGCAGAAATGATTGCTTCTTCACAGGAGCAGGGGTTCTCAGCCATTGCAATAACCGATCATGGTCCGGAAATGATGGATGGCGCCATCAGCCATCATTTCTTTTGCATGAGCGGCTTGCCGTCATTGATTGGTGATTTTCATTTATACAAGGGAGCAGAGGTTAACATCAAGGACTTCAATGGCAGGATCGACTTGCCAAAACAGGTTCTCGAACTCTTGGATTTTGTCATTGCTTCATATCATGTAGAAGCTATCACCCCAGGGACAAAAACAGAAAACACCGAGGGCTGGCTCTCGGTCATAGAAAACCAGTATGTCGATTGCCTTGGGCACGTAGGGAACCCAGTCTTTCCCTTCGAACATGAAAAAGTTGTGAAAGCATTGGCTCGGAAAGGGAAAATACTGGAGATAAACGCTAATTCTTTCCTTGTCAGGCCAGGCAGCGAGGAAAATTGCAGGGATGTCATCTCTCTCTGCAAGAAATATGAGGTGCCCGTTACGGTGAACAGTGATGCACACAGCAAATGGCAGGTGGGAAAAGTCGATGCGGCATTGCACCTGCTGGAGGAAATGAAGTTCCCTCCCCAGATGATTCTCAATAGCAACCTGGTGAATATCAAGAAATATATCGAGACTAGGAAACAAGAGAAAAAGGAGATATTGCAGAAGTATTAGGAAGATATCCCTTACTTTTTTTCCTCTGCACCCCTCTTATTCCCTGTAAGCTCCTGCCTCGCACAAAATAAAAAGTTTTTTTGTCTCATGGGGTTGCGCCTACCTTGTTTTGATGATATACACAAAGTGTCGCGCATCCCCTATGGGAGCGGAAGATTCAACACAAGGAGGTCCCTCCGTGAAAACGAACAGTCGAAGTTCGAATCTGGATTACCACTTGTGCAGTTCCCTTCAACAATAACAATAAGTAGTTTTCCGGTATTCGGCTTCACCCTTTTTATTTGTTCGAGGGGTAGCTATGCAAGATTATCAGTATAACAAAGAAGAGCTCTTAGGGCTTGCTGAGCAGCGTAAGTATATCATACTAAAAGAAAAGCTTACTCATATCAACGAAGTTGATGTGGCGGATTTTATGGAAGACCTGCCTGCTGCGCAGGAAATGGTGGTCTTCAGCCTTTTGGAGAAAGAAGTCGCCGCTGATGTGTTTGCAAATCTTCCAGGCGAGACAAAACAGGCCTTGATAAACTCGTTGAACGACCAGCAGCTATCCACCATCATCGAAGATCTTTCTGTGGATGATATGGTGGATATGATTGGCGAATTGCCTGCAAACATGGTACGTCGTATTTTGCAAAACGTTCGGCCTGAAACCCGACAACTGGTCAATCATTTCCTCAGATACCCGGACCACAGCGTCGGATCAATCATGACCGCCGAATTCGTTGATTTGAAAAAGGAATTGACGGTGAGGGCGGCCATCGACCGTATCCGTACAGTGGGCAAGGACAAGGAGACTATCTATACCTGCTATGTCACCGACAGCGAGCACCATCTGGAAGGGATTGTGACCATCAAGGATTTGCTGTTCTCGATGGATGACAAGTTGGTGGGTGATATCATGGAGAAGGATGTCATCAGCATCAAGACCACAGATGATCAGGAAATCGCGGCAAGAGATTTCAACAAATATAATTTCCTCAGCCTTCCTGTTGTTGATGCGGAGAATCGTCTGGTAGGTATTGTGACTGTCGATGATGCCGTGGATGTCATGGAAGACGAGGCGACCGAGGATTTCGAAAAGATGGCGGCCTTGCAACCCTCCGAGAAACCTTATTTGAAAACGAATGTATTCGAACTTGCAAGACACCGAATCGTATGGTTGCTGGTATTGATGATCAGCGGCATGATAACCGGTTCCATCCTCGGGAAATTCGAGGATGCGTTCATCGCAATACCGCTCCTTGTCACTTTCATTCCGATGCTCACCGACACAGGAGGGAACGCAGGAAGCCAGGCAAGCACCCTTGTCATTCGTGGTATGGCGGTCGGGGAGCTTGAGACTCGCGACTGGCTAAAGATTTTCTGGAAGGAGCTAAGGGTAAGCCTTATTGTTGGGCTCATTCTCGCAATAGTGAATTTTGTCCGTATCATCATCTCCTACAAAGGTGCGACATATTTGATCGCCTGCACGGTATCCCTGGCAATGCTGGCAACCGTAATGCTTGCCAAGACAATAGGTTGCCTCCTCCCCGTTTTGGCAAAGAAGATCCATGTCGACCCAGCGATGATGGCGGCACCGCTTATCACGACCATTGTCGACGCCTTGTCATTGATAATTTATTTCTCGATTGCAAAACAACTTTTGGGTATCTAGGGATTTAGCCCCCTACCTGGCATATCATAAGAAAATGATAAATGGACTTCCCTTGCAAGAATTTATTCTTTGTTGCATTTTCAGTTGTTACTTTGAAGAATTAGTTGCATAATTGTTGCATAATTTGAGAATATTCCGTATAAAGTTGCAAAAAAGGAAGAATACTGTTGCCTTTGCTTTCTTTTTCTTATATAGTGTCTTCAATTTGAACGGAAGGAAACCATGCAGCAAACGACTCTCTTGCTTTCCGATGGGGCCCTTTACACGGGAACCCCTTTCGGTTACCAAATCTCGGATATTTCTCAAGCACCAATTGCAGAAGTAGTATTCAACACCAGTATGAGTGGGTATCAGGAGATTCTTACGGATCCCTCATACAATGGGCAGATGGTTGTGATGACCTACCCCCATATCGGCAACTATGGTTGTGAGCCGCTTTTCAATGAAAGCCCCTCAATCAAGGCATCTGCTATGATTGTCCATGCCATTTATCAAGGTCCACTTCCTCCTGGACGTACTAGTCTGCAATTCTTCATGGAGCAACAGCTGATTTGTGGAATCAGCGGAATCGACACCCGCTCCCTTACCTTGCATCTTCGAGAACGGGGCAGCCAGAATGCAATCCTGTTCTCCCATGAGGGAGTGCTGTCCAACGAGGTTCTGGACAAGGCCCTTGCCAGGGTCAGGTCCTTTCCTTCCATAACCGAACGCAATCTTATCGAAGGAGTCTCCGTCAACCATATGGTGATTGACCCTGTTGTTGAGGAACCCTGTCCTGCCACGCCCCTTGCACGATTCGCAGTGATGGATTATGGCATTAAGAAATCCATCATTCAGGAACTTTACAAGCGGGACATCGCTGTGACACTGCTGCCAAGCACCGCCACAAAGGCAGAGGTGCTCTCAAGTGGAGCACAGGCACTATTCCTCTCAAATGGTCCGGGAGACCCCGCCAGACTCCAGGAAAACATTTCCATGATACAAAGTCTTATTGGACAAATGCCGATTCTTGGTATCTGTCTTGGACATCAGCTCATCACGTGGGCATTGGGCGGTAAAACAGTGAAGATGAAATTTGGACACCATGGAGCAAATCATCCGGTGAAAGACAATGAGACGGGCAGGACATTCGTAACCAGCCAGAACCACGGTTTCATGAGTGAAACCCAATCGCTCCCTCCGACTGTGAAAATCTGGTTCATCAACGCCAACGATCAGAGTATTGAAGGTTTACTGGACAGAGAGGATAAAATCGCTTCGGTGCAATTCCATCCTGAAGCCTCTCCGGGTCCTCACGACGCAACCTGGATTTTTGATCGTTTTGTTCAGATAGGGACAGGGAAATGAGTAAAAGAGAAGACATACAGAGAATCCTTGTGATTGGAAGCGGTCCGATTGTCATTGGACAAGCTTGTGAATTCGACTATAGCGGAACCCAAGCAGTCAAGGCTTTGAAGCAGGAAGGCTATGAGGTGCTGCTTATCAATCCAAACCCTGCAACGGTGATGACAACAAAAGGTATCGCCGACCACATTTATCTCGAACCATTGAAAATCGAGTATGTTGAACAGATATTCCAACGGGATCGTCCGGACGCAATACTGACCACCATGGGAGGGCAGACAGGGCTGAACCTGGCCATGGAGCTTTCAAAAAGCGGGTTGTTGGACAAATACAATGTGCAGGTCATCGGGGCAAGCATCAAGAGCATCGAACTTGCCGAGGACCGTGGAAAATTCAAGCAGATTGTGCAAAGCCTCGGCTTGGAAAGCCCCAAAAGCGAGGTTGTCCATAATATTCAGGAAGCCCTCCAGGCCAAAGCCCATATCGGATTCCCGTTGATTATCCGTCCCAGTTTCACCCTTGGAGGACTCGGGGGAGGCATTGCCAATTCAGATGATGAGTTTGTCACCAACGTCGAGCATGCCTTGGAAACCAGTCCCGTACGGGAGGTCTTGGTCGAGGAATCGCTCATCGGATGGAAAGAATTCGAGATGGAAGTCATGCGTGATCGCAAAGACAACGCCATCATCGTGTGCTCAATTGAAAACATCGACCCGATGGGTGTCCATACGGGAGACAGCATCACCATCGCACCTATCCAGACCCTTGACGACCGCGCCTATCAGAGGATGCGGGATGCGTCAATAAATATACTCAGGGCCGTTGGGGTCGATTGCGGAGGGTCGAACGTTCAATTCGCCGTCAATCCAAAGGATGGGAAGATGGTGGTCATTGAGATGAACCCAAGGGTGTCCCGTTCCTCAGCGCTAGCGAGCAAGGCGACCGGTTTTCCCATCGCTCGTTGCTCAGCTAAACTTGCCGTAGGATATACCCTCGATGAAGTGATCAATGAAATCACAGGACAATCGGTGTCGTGTTTCGAACCCGCCTTGGATTATTGCGCAGTGAAAGTCCCCAGGTTTGAGCTGGAGAAATTTCCTTTGCCTTTCAGTGCACTTGGTACCCAGATGCGCAGTGTCGGGGAAGCATTATCTTTAGGAAGAACGGCATTGGAAGCCTTGAACAAAGCCATCAGGGCATCAGAGAGAAAATTTGAAGGTCTGACCAACATGCGGGAAGAGAACCGCTACAACCAGGAAGACATTGACCATATGCTTCATAGCGCCCATCCTTTGCGCCTGATGTGTGCCTACACCCTGCTTTGTGAGAAAGGACCTGCGATTCTTGATGAGATATCCTCCATAACAGGATTTGACCGTTGGTTCCTTTACCAGTTGACCTTGCAAGCTGCAATGGATCAGAAACTCAAAACAGAAGTGCTCTCAAAGGAACTCCTTTTGAAGGCAAAGCAATACGGCATGAGTGACAAGCGCATAGCCTATCTGGCACATAAGGAGGAATCCAAGATAGAAGAACTCAGGGAACAGGACGAGATCCAGCCCGGGGCTCACTTCGTGGACACCTGTGCAGGAGAATTCGAGGCTCTTACTCCATATTGTTACACGACCTACGGGGAGGTCAATGAGGCCCAACCAATGGGAAAGGACGCCGTTGTAATCCTGGCCTCCGGCCCGAACAGAATCGGGCAGGGCTTGGAATTCGACACGTGCTGCACCTTGGCATCCTTGGCATACCGTAAACTGGGAAAGAAGACCATCATGGTAAACAGCAACCCGGAAACAGTATCCACTGACTTCAATATCTCAGACAGGCTGTATATCGAACCTCTTACCTCTGAGGTGGCAAAGGACATCATGAGGTTGGAACACACCCAGAACATCGTTGTCCAGCTTGGAGGCCAGACTCCCCTGAACATGGCTGACGCACTTCAAGAAAGCGGGGCCAAGATTGTGGGGACTGCATTGGATGGTCTTGATGAGAGCGGGGACAGGGAGCGTTTCAGTTCCCTGGTAAAGAGACTCGGACTACGAAACCCCAATAATCGGACAGCCCATAATAAGGATGAGATAGTCAATAAAGCCCTTGAGGTGGGATTCCCTGTACTTCTTCGACCTTCGTTTGTACTTGGGGGACGTGGCATGTTCATCGTTGATGATGAAGCAGGACTCGAGGATTTCATCTCCAATAGCGGAGTGGACATCTCAAGCAAGGCTCCTGTTCTCATCGACCAGTTCCTGGAGGATGCCTTTGAATATGATCTTGATGCGGTAAGCGACGGGAAAAGCCTTTATATCGGGGGCATTTTGCAACATATTGAGGCCGCAGGCATCCATAGCGGGGATAGCGCAGCGGTATTCCCTCCCTACAAGTCAAGACCAGGAATTCTCTCCCAAATGAAGGAATGGGCCTTGAAACTCGCCCAGGCCTTGCATGTCCAGGGACTGATGAATATCCAGTTTGCGGCCAAGGAAGACACCCTGTACATCATAGAGGTCAACCCCCGCGGTTCCAGGACCGTGCCATTCATCAGCAAATCCAGCGGTGTCAATCTGGTGGAAGCCGCAGTCAGGGTATGGGAAGGCCAGGATCTGGTCTCACAAGGCCTGGTCGCTCACGAAGGAACCATCGGGGAAGGTCATTGCATTACCGGCTGGGCGATCAAGGAAGCTGTCTTCAGTTTTGACAGATTCAGCAACGTTGATCCCGTTCTTGGGCCCGAGATGCGATCCACAGGAGAGTCGATCGGTATGGGAAGGACTTTTGGCGAGGCTTACGCAAAAAGTCAGGCAAGTGCAGGGAACCGGTTGCCCACCAGTGGAAATGTGGTGATCAGTGTCTGCAAGAAGGACAGGATGACCATCGTCCCTATTGCCAGACAGCTCACCAGGCTGGGTTTCAAGTTGTTCGCTACCAGAGGAACTGCCAGAGACCTGTTTGATCAGGGGATTCTTTGCAATGTGGTACTGAAAGTACAAGAAGGGCATCCCAATATTGTCGATTCCATGCGTGCCCACAAGGTGGACCTAGTGATAAACACCCCGATGGGATATCATGCAAGACGAAGTGATGACGATATACGAACCGAGGCTATGCGCTTAAAAATACCCTATACCACAACCACAAGCGCGGCGGCTGCAGCTGTTGAGGCGATAGCCTATGAACAAGATGGACAGTTTACCGTCCGTGAATTACCGCAATGATTGCAATTCCACCCGATGGTGATATAGTATTGAATCACTTTCAGTAAGGAGACCCCGCAAGGGGATCTAGTATGGCAGAAGAAGCATTCATGCAACGCACTACAAATTGTGGAGCGCTGACCAAGGCAGACAACGGAAAAACCGTTATCCTTAATGGATGGGTGCATCGTGACAGAAACCACGGTGCACTTCATTTTATCAATCTTAGGGACCGGTACGGCATTACCCAGATAGTCATCGATGATGATGCGTCAGCTGAGCTTCAGCAGACCGCAAAGGATTTGCATCTGGAATACTGTATCGCAGTTCAAGGTGTCGTAAGACTCAGACCTGATTCCATGATCAATCAGGAGATGCCCACAGGCGAGATTGAGGTCAAGGCGCAAAGAATCGATATCCTTTCCAAGTGCGCCCCACTTCCTTTCCAGATTGATGACGATGAGCAGGTGCCAAACGAGGATATACGTTTGAAATACAGGTTCCTTGACCTTCGTACCAAAGGTATGCAGCAACGGCTCAAGCTGAGACATGAATTCATCCGCTCAATCCGTAATTATCTCTCAGACAGGGATTTCTACGAGATTGAGACTCCGACCATGATAAAGAGCACCCCTGAAGGAGCCCGAGACTTCTTGGTCCCCAGCCGAATCTGGCCAGGTAAGTTCTATGCCCTTCCCCAAAGCCCTCAGCTGTACAAGCAGCTATTGATGGTCGGTGGCATGGACAAATATTTCCAGATAGCGCGTTGCTATCGTGATGAGGATGCCAGAGGGGACAGGCAGCTTGAGTTTACCCAATTGGATGTCGAGATGAGTTTCGTCAAGCGTGATGACGTCCTTCTTCTGATGGAACAACTTTTCAATCATGTATTCAAGGAAGTGATTGATTACCAGTTGCCCGAGCATTTCAGAAGAATCACCTATTACGATGCCCTCAATACGTATGGTTGTGACAAACCTGATCTCCGCTTCAAGGTGGAGATGAAGGATTTGGATGTCCTTGCCTCAAAGAGTACTTTCAGCGCATTCAAGGAAGTCCTCTCAAACGGAGGCCATGTCAAGGCACTATGCGCCCCAATGACCGAAGGCGTCGATTTCAGCAGAAAATATATCGACAGCCTCACTGAGACAGCAAAGGTATATGGAGCAAAAGGCTTGGCTTGGGCAAAAGTCGGGTCAAATGATACGTTAATTGGAGGCGTGTCGAAATTCTTCGCTGGTTTGGAAAAAGAGCTTGTCTCAACATTTGAAGCCAAGGAAGGAGACATGATCCTGTTTGTCGCCCATGAAAATTGGAAAAAATGCTGTAATATCCTTGGTGCGGTACGAAACCGATTGGGGAAGGACCTGAATCTGATCAAACCCCATTGCTTTGAATTTTGCTGGGTCATTGATTTCCCCTTGTTCGAATACAACGAGGAGGAAGGTCATTGGGAAGCCGCACATCATATGTTCAGCATGCCCCAGGTGGAATACATCCCGACATTGGAAAGTGATACGGGAAAGGTTCTGGGCGACTTGTATGATTTGGTATGCAACGGCTATGAATGCGCAAGCGGATCAATTCGTATCCATGATGTCGAGCTGCAGAAGAGAATCTTCCGTATCTGCAACTACCCGGAAGACCTTGCACTGCAGAAGTTCGGATTCCTGCTTAACGCCTTCAAGTATGGTCCGCCACCCCACGGGGGTATCGCTCCTGGCATCGACCGTCTGGTGATGATCATGAGCGAGCAGACATCAATCCATGAAGTCATCGCTTTCCCGAAGAACACAGTGGGGGTAAGTCCCATGGATGATTGTCCTGCAGAGGTGGAGCAGAAGCAATTGGATGAGCTTCACATCAAAGTGGTGGTTCCTCCCCAGAAATAGCAAAGAAAACCAAAAGACTGAGCTCAACAGGAGCTGTTAGCGTATGACAGCCCCTGTTTTTTTATCCAACCTCTTCTAAAATCCCGGGTTTTAATACTGCCAGCTATTATATTCAAAAGCCTGGATTGAAGGCTTGCCGGTATCTTCTTTTTCCTTCTCGCAATAAGCGAGGTATTCCTCATAGATTTTCTTTATGTCATCGCCTTCAAGCTGGGGAATGACCTTGCTTGCCTCAGTAAGGAAATGCAATTCATCCCGACCCATCTCCCGGCCTTTTGCCGTATGCACATCATAGGCATAAGAAGGGACCGTAGCCGTCCGTCCATGTGCAAAATCCTTGATGACCATATTCTTCACATTATCACTGGAACGCTCTTTCTTGAGGCGACAGAGATATCGAATCGCATGTACAAAAAACATAGGACGGTCGCCATCGTTGTACAAGAATTCCTTACGGATATTATTCAGCGTATAAATAAGCTCAGGGGCATGCACCTCGCCAAAACCAATATCCTCCACACTGATAGAGAGCAAACGACGCCACATCTTGTCTTCGAATTGCGGGCTTGTGATATACATTTCATAAGCCGCTGCAAGCGCATTATGCTCAAGATTGCGACGAATTGACTTCTGCAACATTGAAACAATCTCATCCCCGGGAATTCCATTTCTGGTTCTCACCCCAGCCCATGGATCATACGACATAAACTCACTCATTTTCTTATCCTTTGATACCGGAGGAAGAAACTCCGGCAACGAAATATTTCTGCGTAAAAACAAAGAGAATAATCACAGGAAACAAGGCTAACGTCGCACCAGCGAGTTGCACAGGTACATTGGCTCCTCCCTGTTCCTGGAAAAATTTCAAGGCCGGGGTGATAAGCTGGCGGTTTATGGAATTGATAAACAAATAAGGATCAAGGAAATTATTCCAAATATTAATGAAACCGAAGAGTACCGTCGTCGCAATTGCCGGTCCTGAAAGAGGAATGAACATCTTGGTAAGGATCAGAAGATGCCCGGCACCATCAATTGTCGCAGCTTCTGAGAAATCCTCGGGGATTGAACGGAAAAACTCAGTCATCAACATGAGGTAAAGAACCTCGCTGACCTCAGGAAGAATGATAACCCATATGGAATCCAAGAGATGAATCTGCTTGAAAAAAAGATATCGGGGAACCATCGTGGTCTCCCCCGGTACCATCAAAGTCGCCATCAGCATACCTATAAGAAGGCGATTCCCACGAAATCTTATGCGTCCAAACGCATAAGCCGCGGGAAAGGTAACCAACAATCGAAATACCAGGGTGATACCGACAGTAAGCAATGTATTGCGATACCAATCAAAGAAGTTCTTGTGTCCTAATACCTGCTTGAAGTTTTTCAGTATTGGTATTGCCGGGTAGAAAAGCGGCTTATAGGCAAGGCCTGCAGGACGAAAGGAAATAGCCACCATCATTACAAAAGGATACATCATGGCGATCCCCAGAATCCACAAAGTGAGGGTATACAATCTGCCTGCCTCACCTCCGGTCCTTACCGGGCTTCCCATGCAGCCCTCGCTTTCGTCACCGTCTTGTTGACGAGAATGATAAAGAAAGTGAACATGACACCTTCTGCAGAGGCGATGCTGAATTTCATATAGGTAAAAGCATCCTCGTATATCTGAAGGGAAACAACCTGTGTCGAGGTTCCAGGCCCCCCACCGGTAAGACCGATAATAGTCGTATAGTTCTTGAACGAGTTGATAATGGTCAAGGTCAGAAGCATAAAAAGCGTAGGGGTCAGATAAGGCAAGGTCACATATCGCAATCGTTGCCAGGCGCTCACCCCTTCGATGTCGGCAACTTCATACAGATCCCTGGGAATATCTTGCAACGCCGCCAAAAGAGTGATCATGTTGAAAGCCAAGGAGACCCAGGCACCGATAAGCGCGGTCATGGGCAACGCCAGACGGGGACTGTTGAGCCACAGGGGACCATAAAATCCCAAGAACCGAAAAACAGCATTGGCGGGTCCTTTCGTAGGATTCAAAAGATATTTGAACACAATACCGACCGCAATCATATTTGTCACATAGGGCATATAAAAAAAAGTGCGGACTACTGTTCTGCCAAAAAATTTCTTATTGAAGGCCACCGCAAAAAACAGACCGCAAACCATTGTGGAGACAGTATAGATCAACGAGAACAAAAGCGTATGCCCGAACGCCTCCCAAAGGGTAGTATTGGAAAGCGCCTTGGCATAATTCGAAAAACCCACGAAAGTCATGTCAGCAAGATGTCTGGCTGAATTCCTGTTCAAGAAACTCACCGCGAAACCATAAGCCATCGGATAAAGTTTGAAAACAGAAAACATCACCAGAAACGGCAAAATGAAAAGATAGGCTATCTCCTCATCACCCTTTCTCCTCTTCGACAGACATTCTTTCATGGAATACCCCTTGCTTATTTGGTGTTCTTAATCGCCTCATTGACCCGGGAGACAATACGGCTGATAGCTTTGTCCAAGGGCTGCAGGTTCATGCAATAGGCTTGTAGCTCTTCGTTGACAATTGCATTGTATTCACTGGCAGCAGGTCCTATGATGTCGGATTGCGCGACACCAAGACCCGTATTCATCATATTCTCATAGAGATCAGAAACAGTGACCTGACCTGAAGAAGCATCGGCGATGGAGGAGAATACTTGGTTTTGCTCTTCTTGGGTTAATGAAGCCAAAGCAGGGATGCCTCCTTCATATTTCCATTGGTTCTCACCCAGCCAAAGCACATAGGCTAGTGCTTCCTCGGGATGTGCCGCATTCTTGTTCACACTGGAATAGGCCATGGAGACAAAATTGTTGCTGCCATCTTTCGATGCGCTCGGCATTGGTGCAACTCCATACTTCCAATCCTTCGGATAATCCGTCTGGCTATTAAGAAGTCTGGTAAACCAGTTGCCTTGAGGGAACATGGCAAGATGATCACCTTCCAGTGCATAATAGTTCCAAGAAGCATTGTCAGCCAAAAGCTCGGAAACAGAAGGCTGGACTTTATATGAATTGCCCAGGTCGTAATACCAGGCGGCTGCCTCAGCGAACGCAGGATCATCAAAATTACAAGTACCATCCGCCTTGTACAAATCGATATTCCTTTGCCTCGCGGGCAAGAACTGCCAAGGATTATCGGCATTCATGAATGAACCATATATTCCCTTCGCTGGATTGGTAAGTTTCCTTGCAGTCGCCAAGTACTCATCCCAAGTCCAAGGCCCTGAGGGATACGGAACACCTGCGTTGTCAAAGATGTTCTTATTGTAGAAAACACAATAGAGTTCCTGCTTCAGGGGCACTGCATAGAACTCACCGTCCTTATCCACAGGAAGATAGGAGCCCCAAACAGCGGTAGCATCGACTCCTGCCTTTGCCACGAGATCTTTCAATGGCATGAGATAGCCGGCCTCGACTCGGTTATAATAGTTTTTCGGACCAAGAGACTGCACAACATCAACCGTGCCACCGGCAAGAAGATCAATGTTGACTTTCATTACATGGTCATCATCATTGCCCGGGGTCGGCTGGACGTCAACATGAATGCCTGTAGCTTGTTCGAAATCGGCATTCATCTTCAAGTACCATCCCTCATTCGCGTAGGAAGCGCAGCATACCGTGCTCACTATCTTCTGCTCTTTCTTGCCTGACACTTTTTCTGTGGCTCCCCCAGCAAAAACAGTGGAACAAACAAGTAAGAGGGAGAAAACAAGAATAATCGTCTTCTTCATCATAACCATCTCCTATTTGGTATTCTTCTGATTCTCAAGAATCTTCAGAATGCGTTCACGATAGGTCTTGTCACGGTCTTCCCATTCAGGACTGACCTGAGAACCAGTAGAATAGAAATCATCCTCATTCCGGCCTTCCTGTTGGCCCTGCAAGGTATGTTTATCAACCGCATAATCGGGAATCCGCGGTTTCAGATTACCTGCAGCGTATTCCTTCATCACCCAGTTGTACATTTCATCGCTGGAACGATCTTTCTTACATCCACAGAGATACCGCACCGCATGGACAGCGAACAATCCACGGTCCCCAGCCTGCTTCACC